>CAUPXP010000008.1:0-67522 GCA_963515455.1 Streptococcus mitis
CCTTTCTCGAGCTTAGCTTTTCTTCAACCCACTACAGTTGACAAAGAGCCAAAAATAAACGCCAGTTCAGAACTGACGTTTTTTGTATGCTTATTTTGATTTGATATAGTTGATACCATCTGCTTTTGGTGCAACTGCTTTTCCAAAGAAAGCTGCCAAGACAAGTATTGTCAAAACATAAGGTGCGATTTGAAGATAAACTGTTGGCACACCTTGTAGGAACGGCAATTGAGAACCGATAACAGCCAAACTTTGTGAAAGTCCAAAGAAAAGACTAGATAGCATGGCTCCGATTGGATTCCATTTTCCAAAGATCATCGCAGCAAGGGCAATAAATCCAGGTCCAACAATAGTTGTTACCGAGAAGTTAACTGAGATGGATTGAGCATAAATTGCTCCTCCAATTCCACCTAGGAAACCTGAAATAATAACCCCTAAATATCTCATCTTGTAGACATTGATTCCCAAAGTATCCGCTGCTTGAGGGTGTTCACCGACAGAGCGGAGACGAAGACCAAAGCGAGTCTTGAAGAGGATAAACCAAGCAAGGAATGAGAAGGCAATCGCCAGATAACCAAGTAGACTAGTTGACTTGAAGAAGATATCACCAATCACTGGGATATTTGCCAAGACTGGGAAATCAAAGCGTCCAAAAGTCTGACTTAGGTTGTCAGTTTGTCCTTTGTTATAAAGAACTTTCACCAAGAAAACAGCCAAGGCAGGCGCCATCAAGTTCAATACCGTACCGCTGACAACATGGTCTGCACGGAAATGAACCGTCGCTGCTGCGTGGATGATAGAGAAGAGACCACCAACTAATCCTGCCACAAGCAAGGATAGCCATGGAGTTGCTGCTCCAAATTGTTCTGCAAATTCAAGGTTAAAGACAACTCCAGAAAAGGCTCCCATAACCATAATTCCTTCAAGGCCGACGTTTACCACACCACCACGTTCAGAGAAAACACCACCGATACTTGTAAAGATGAGGGGGGCTGAGTAAATCAGCATAGAAGACACCAAGAGGGTGAGCAAGGTTGTAATAGACATCTTTACTTACCTCCTTTAACTTGTTTTTTCGGTTTGACAAAGCGTTCGATAAGGTAATGAACACTGACAAAGAAGATAATAGACGCTGTTACAATGCTGACAAGCTCAGACGGTACCTGTGCCGCATTCATACCAGGGGCTCCAACTTGGAGAACACCAAATAGGAAGGCTGCAAAGAGAATACCAATTGGTGAGTTGGCCGCAAGCAGACTAACCGCCATCCCGTTAAACCCAACAGCTAAAGATGCCCCTTGAACATAGACGTTCTGGAAGGTTCCAAGTCCTTCAACAGCTCCACCAAGACCTGCCAAGGCACCTGAAATAATCATAGATAGGATAATAGTCCGTTTGGCAGAAATACCAGCATATTCTGAAGCATGTGGATTAAGACCAACCGCACGGATTTCAAAACCAAGGGTTGTTTTCTTGAGCATGAACCAAATGACTGCAACGGCAATGAGAGCAAAGAAAATACCAATATTCATCCGTGAGTTACCAGTCAACTCAGCCAACCAAGGTGTCTGATAGGTTGCATTAGCCCCAACACGAATGGTCGAATCTGTACTTTGCATGAAGTCTTTAGGGAAAGCATGGATAAAGGCATTCCCTACATACAAGACAATGTAGTTCATCATGATGGTTACGATAACCTCTGACGTCCCTAGATAGGCTCTAAGAATACCTGGAATCGCTCCGACAATCCCACCAGCAATCAAGGCAATCACGATGGTTGCTAGAATCATCAAGGGACGTGGCATATCTGGATGCGACAGGGCAAACCAACCACTGAGAATCCAACCTGCCAAAGCTTGACCAGGAAGCCCGACGTTAAAGAAGCCTGCACGACTGGCAACGGCAAAACCAAGACCAATCAAGACCAGAGGCCCCATGGCACGAAAGATTTCCCCAATCCCACGCAGACTACCGAAGGCTGTATAGAACAATTCTTCGTAGCCCCAAATAGCATCATAACCGAAAATCCACATGACAATGGCTCCGAGCAAAATTCCTAGGAAGACAGAAATCAAGGGAACCGAAATTTGTTGTAATTTTTTAGACATCACTCTTCTCCTTTCCCAAGTTTCCACCAGCCATCAAGACACCAAGTTCTTGTTTATTGGTTGTTTCTGGTGATACAATACCTTGAATCTTACCATCGTGGATAACGGCAATACGGTCTGAGACGTTTAAAATCTCATCCAGTTCAAAGCTGACAACAAGGACAGCCTTACCATTATCACGCTCTTCAATCAAGCGCTTGTGGATATATTCAATGGCACCGACATCCAAACCACGAGTTGGTTGGCTGACGATAAGGAGATCAGGATCTCGATCAATTTCACGAGCAATAATTGCTTTTTGTTGATTTCCACCTGAGAGTGCAGCTGCAGGAACAAATTCACTGGCAGCACGAACATCAAACTCTTCCATTAGCTTTTTAGCATAAGAAGTAATATTTGAATAGTTCAAAATTCCATTTTTACTATGTGGTTCTTTATAGTAGGTTTGAAGGGCAATATTTTCAGAAATCATCATTTCCAAAATCAAACCATCACGGTGACGGTCTTCTGGAACGTGCCCAACGCTCAACTCTGTAATCTGACGTGGGTGCAATCCTACAATTGAATCTCCTTTTAGCTCAATGCTACCAGATTCAACCTTGCGAAGACCTGTGATGGCTTGAATGAGTTCAGACTGACCATTTCCATCAATCCCCGCAATCCCAACAATCTCTCCCGCTCGAACATCCAAGGACAGATTTTTCACAGCTGGAACACCACGGTTTTCATTGATCACCAAATCTTTGATTGACAAGACCACTTCTTTTGGTTGAGAGGCCTGCTTCTCTGTCTTAAAGGAAACTGAACGTCCCACCATCATTTCTGCCAAATCAGCATTAGTAGCCCCTGCAATTTTGACGGTTTCAATTGATTTCCCACGACGGATAACTGTAACGCGGTCAGAAACTGCACGAATTTCGTCCAACTTGTGGGTAATCAAGATAATTGATTTTCCTTCTTTGACAAGATTTTTCATAATAGCCATCAACTCCTCAATTTCTGATGGAGTCAAAACAGCCGTTGGTTCGTCAAAAATAAGAATATCAGCTCCCCGATAAAGGGTTTTTAAAATTTCTACACGTTGTTGGGCTCCAACTGAGATGTCTGCCACCTTGGCAGAAGGGTCCACAGCTAAGCCATAACGTTCAGAAAGAGCCTTGATTTCTTTGCTAGCTCCAGCGATATCTAGCACACCATTTTTAGTCAATTCACTTCCTAAAATAATGTTTTCAGCCACCGTGAAAGCCTCTACCAACATAAAGTGCTGGTGAACCATTCCGATTCCCAAGCCAGCTGCTTTAGATGGGGAGTCGAGGTTGACAACTTGACCGTTGACCGCGATTTCACCACTAGTTGGTTCAAGAAGACCTGCTAACATGTTCATGAGCGTGGACTTACCAGCCCCATTTTCTCCTAAAAGTGCATGAATTTCACCCTTTCGTAGGTGCAGGTTGATTTTGTCGTTGGCAACAAATTCACCAAACACCTTGGTAATATCACGCATCTCAATGACATTTTCGTGTGCCATGTGCTCTTCCTTTCAGAGTCTTATTTTATTTCAATAAAACTTGCTAGTTTATCTAGTAGCAAGCTTTACTGAGACAAAATGACTTTGTCTCAACTCTTAAAAAGCGGCCGATGGCCGCTTCCTAAGAAATAACTTCCATCCATTATTTTGCAGGAACTTTTACACTTCCATCAAGGATTTTAGCTTTAGCATCTTCAACGGCTTTTTTACCTTCTTCAGAAAGGTTAGTTGTTACCAAGTCAACCCCTTTATCTTTCAATGAGTAAACGATCACTTGACCGCCAGGGAATTCACCTTTTTCTGCCTTGTTAGAAATATCTTTTACAGTTGTACCAACTTGTTTCAAAGTAGATGCAAGAACAAAGTTTGATTCTTTACCATCTTTAGAAGTGTATTTACCTTCTGCTTCTTGGTCACGGTCAACACCGATAACCCAAACTTTTTCATTTTCAGGACGGCTTTCGTTGAGTGATTTTGCTTCTGCAAAGACACCAGCACCTGTACCACCAGCTACTTGGTAAACAATATCTGCACCGGCTGCGTATTGTGCGGCTGCAATTGTTTTACCTTTAGCAGCATCACCAAATGAACCAGCATAGTCAACTTGTACTTTGATAGATGGGTCTACTGACGCAACACCAGCCTTGAATCCTGCTTCAAAACGAGAGATAACTTCTGACTCCTGCCCACCTACAAAACCAACTTGTTTTGTTTTAGTTGTTTTTGCTGCAGCTACACCTGCAAGGTAACCTGACTCATTATCAGCGAAAGTTACGCTCGCAACATTCTTTTGATTTTTAATTACATCATCAATCAAGACATAGTTCAAGTCAGAATGTTCTTTAGCTGCTTCTTCAACCGCATTGTGAAGGGCAAAACCAACACCGAAGATTAGGTTGTAACTTCCAGCCGCTTGTTGCAAGTTGTTAGCGTAGTCAGCTTCACTTGTTGATTGGAAGTAAGTGAAACCGTTATCTTTTGAAAGATTGTGTTCTTTACCCCAAGCCTGCAAACCTTCCCAAGCTGATTGGTTGAATGATTTGTCATCAACACCACCAGTATCAGTGACGATTGCTGCTTTTGTCTTCACATCAGAAGATGAATCTGCCTTACGAGAAGAGCGGTTACCACATGCAGCAAGTCCAACTGCTGCCACTGCTACTAGGCCAAGACCTAGCCATTGTTTCTTGTTCATTACTGAACCTCCTAAATAAGATGTGCAACGATGTTGCAAGTATGGATTGGTTGGCCACAAGGACCGTGTCACTCAGAGAGCGACTCAGACTAATTTAAGTCTGTAAAAGAGTATGGAAGTAATTCCCCGACCGTCATCTCGACCGTCGATTTATCTTTTGCGACTAAGGTCACTTTTAGATCTTGTTCAAAAAATTCGACCATTACTTGGCGACAAGCACCACATGGTGAAATTGGTTTTTCAGTCTGACCATAGACAATCAATTCGGAAAAATCTCTTTGGCCTTCGGAAACTGCTTTAAAAATCGCTGTACGCTCTCCGCAGTTTGTCAAAGGATAGCTAGCATTTTCGATATTCACTCCCGTGTAAACACTTCCGTCTTTGGCTACTAAAACTGCTCCGATAGGAAAGTGAGAATAGGGGACATAGGCTTTCTTGCTGGTTTCAATTGCCAGTTCAATCAACTCAGTAGTCGCCATCAGCCAATTCTCCTTTTAGAATTGCTACTCCAGCTGACGTTCCAATACGGGTCGCCCCTGCTTCAACAAAGGCAAGAGCATCTGCATAAGAACGAGCTCCACCAGCAGCCTTGACTCCCATATCAGGTCCAACAGTTTCACGCATTAATTTAACATCTACTATCGTAGCACCACCAGTTGAAAAACCAGTAGATGTTTTGACAAAGTCAGCTCCCGCCTTCTGGGCTAATTGACAAGCCACAACTTTTTCTTGGTCTGTCAATAGGCAAGCTTCAATAATGACTTTAACCAACTTGTCACCACTTGCTTCTACAACAGCACGGATGTCCGATTCAACCAAGGCTAAATTACCTGATTTGAGAGCCCCAACATTGATTACCATGTCAATCTCATCTGCACCATGTTGGATAGCTTCTTTTGTTTCAAAAGCTTTCACGGCTGAAGTTGTTGCTCCCAAGGGGAAACCAACCACTGTACAGACCTTGACATCTGTACCTTCAAGCCCTTTTTTAGCATGTTCAACCCAGGTCGGATTGACGCAGACGCTGGCAAAATCATACTCTCTAGCCTCAGACAACAAACAATCAATTTGATTTTCTGTTGCATCTTGTTTTAAAAGCGTATGATCGATATATTTATTTAATTTCATATTCGGATTCTCCTACGGTTTATGAGATAATTTCTATAATTTCTCGTAAACTTTGCACCCTATCATTTATTTTAACATATTTTTGAAAATCTGTAACTAGCTGAGGAGAAATTTTTCCATTTGTGTATACTTTTGCAACAATTTCTCCCTTTTGAACGGAATCTCCCACCTTCTTTTCAAAAACAATTCCTGTTTCATAGTCCAAGGCATCAGACTTGACTGCACGGCCTGCCCCCAGTCTCATGGCATAAAGCCCAAATTCCATAGCTGGAAGAGCTGAGATAATACCCGTTTCCTGGGCAGGGATTTCCACCACATGGGCTACATTTACAGGACGGTAGAGGTCTTCCAAGTCCCCACCTTGGGCTTGCACCATTTCCTCAAACTTAGCCAGTGCTTGACCATTTTCAAGATGTTGCCGAACTTCTTCAACTGTTTTATTTACATTTGCCAAACCAAGCATAATCTGAGCCAATTCACAGATGAAGTGGGTAATATCCTGACGTCCTTGACCTTGTAAAATCTCCAATGCTTCAAGGATTTCCAGACGATTTCCAATCGCTCGTCCCAAGGGCTGGCTCATATCCGTAATCACTGCTACCGTCTTTCGACCAACTGCCTTACCAAGTTCCACCATGGTTTGAGCCAATTCGCGCGCCTCATCAACCGTCTTCATGAAAGCACCCTCACCGACAGTCACGTCTAGCAAAATAGCATCCGCTCCTGCCGCAATTTTCTTGCTCATCACCGAACTCGCAATCAAAGGAATCGTGTCAACAGTTGCGGTCACATCACGGAGAGCGTAGAGAAGCTTATCTGCTTTGACCAGCTGGTCTGATTGCCCAATGACAGATACACCAATATCCTGAACCTGACGAATAAAATCCTCTTGACTGCGTTCTACTTGATAGCCCTTGATAGACTCCAATTTATCAATTGTTCCACCAGTATGGCCGAGACCACGACCACTCATTTTGGCTACAGGCACACCAAAGCTAGCAACAAGAGGAGCCAAAATCAAGGTTACCTTATCACCAACACCACCCGTAGAATGCTTGTCAACCTTAACCCCATCAATAGCAGATAAATCAAACTCTTGACCTGTCTGAACCATTTTCATGGTCAAATCAGATATTTCTCGAGTCGTCATTCCTTTGAAATAAACAGCCATAGCAAAGGCAGACATCTGATAATCAGGAACAGTTCCTGATACATAGCCTTCTACTAGCCATTCAATTTCACTTGAAGTCAGTTCTTGACCGTCTCGTTTTTTTTGGATTAAATCAACTGCTCTCATTCTTTCACACTTCTAAGGATATAGTATCCCTTGTCTTTTTTGACGATTTCACAATTGCCAAACACTTCCTCCATCTTTGACTTGGCGCTTGGAGCTCCTTGTTTTTTCTGGATAACAATTGTTAAATCCCCACCAGTTTCCAAGAAATCTTTACTTTTCTCGATGATTTCATGAACCACTTGCTTGCCCGCACGGATAGGGGGATTGGAAATGACATGGTCAAATTGCCCTTCAACTTGTTCATAGATGTTGGACTGGAAAATCGTCGCTTCTACTTTATTTCGTTCAGCATTTTGTCGCGCCAAATCCAAGGCACGATTATTGATATCGACCATGGTCGCCTGAACGCCGTAAACCTTGACTAAGGACAAACCTAATGGACCATAACCACAGCCGACATCTAGGACTGTCTCTCCTTGGTTGACCTCAAGACACTTGAGCAAGAGTTGACTTCCAAAGTCAACCATTTTCTTGCTAAAAACACCCGCATCCGTCAAAAAGGTCATTTTTTCTCCCAACAAGTCCACTCTCAACTCATGAATGTCGTGAGCAGCGTCAGGATTTTCTGCATAATACATTTTACTCATGAAACTATTTTACCATAATTTGCCTTAAATTGTAAATCGTTTACATATCCAGAATGAGACAAAAAGATTGAAGGAAGTTGCTTTACAATAGCTCCCCTTCAATCTCTTTCAACCTTTATAAGCAAATAGTATTTCATCTAGGACTACAGCTATCATTGCCATGATAAAACAACAAATTTATTGTCTATAATCAAGCGCATTTTTATTACTATTGCTTAACCTTCAGATACTTAATTATCAACAAAATTCCCAACAAAATATTTAGATAAAAGCCCAACTGATACGTTTTTGTCAGGATTTCCAAACTTGTCCAAAGTCGTATCAAATCTTCTAGCGACATGCGGAAGAAATAACCCTCTGTCGCAATCCACAAAATCAAAAATAGATAACTTCCAGCAGCAAGCCATTTCGTCCACCGTTTTTTTAGTAGGCAAGCAATCAAGAGCGAACAGATAAAGATAGCTGTTACAATAGCATGTTCCATCAAAAAAGTAAAACCGTAATAGATTTCTACAAAGCGTCTACCATTGTCCGCATTGGCTCCTTTTATAAAAGGTAAGGCAAAACTCAAAATAAAACAGAGTTCCAATAGGTAAGGTTTCAAAATTTTCATAGTACACCTCCTATAAGTTATAAACCCAAAAGCCCCCTTTATTAGCTTATAAATCAGGAGAAACCAGCTCCTACTTCATTAATAAATTGGTCATCCTCCGTCTACCTCTATTATATAATTTTGACTGACTGAATTCAAGAAACCGCTTTATTTTTTTAGCTTTTTATGGTATGATAAACAAAATATCTAGGGGAAAACACATGACCAACGAATTTTTACATTTTGAAAAAATCAGCCGCCAGACTTGGCAATCTTTACATCGAAAGACAACACCTCCTTTGACAGAAGAGGAATTAGAATCCATCAAGAGTTTTAATGACCAGATTAGCTTGCAGGATGTTACCGATGTCTATCTCCCCCTAGCCCATCTCATCCAGATTTACAAGCGTACCAAGGATGATTTGGCCTTTTCAAAAGGGATTTTCCTTCAACGTGAAAGCAAATCCCAGCCTTTTATCATTGGGGTTTCTGGGAGTGTTGCCGTTGGAAAATCCACAACCAGTCGCCTACTTCAAATCCTACTGTCCCGTACACTTACAGATGCTACGGTTGAGTTGGTAACAACTGACGGCTTTCTCTATCCCAACCAGACCTTGGTTGAACAAGGGATTTTAAATCGCAAGGGATTTCCTGAAAGCTATGATATGGAAGCTCTTCTCAACTTCTTGGACCGTATCAAAAATGGACAAGATGTGGATATTCCTGTCTATTCTCATGAAGTCTACGACATCGTACCCGAGGAAAAGCAAAGCGTCAAAGCTGCTGATTTTGTGATTGTTGAAGGAATCAATGTCTTTCAAAATCCACAAAACGAGCGTCTCTATATCACTGACTTCTTTGACTTTTCCATCTATGTTGATGCTGGAGTGGATGATATTGAGAGTTGGTATCTGGACCGTTTCTTGAAAATGCTGAGCCTAGCCCAAAATGACCCTGATAGCTACTACTATCGTTTTACTCAGATGCCGATTGGGGAAGTGGAATCCTTTGCCCATCAAGTCTGGACCAGTATCAATCTCACAAATCTACAAAATTATATTGAACCAACCAGAAATCGTGCGGAAGTGATTCTACATAAAAGCAAGAACCATGAAATCGATGAAATTTACTTAAAAAAGTAATTTTCCCTTGTCAAAACGTAAGTTTTCAGATATAATGGTATAGTTAGTAAATATGGAGGTAAGAACATTGGCAAACATTAAATCAGCTATCAAACGCGCTGAATTGAACGTTAAACAAAACGAAAAGAACTCAGCTCAAAAATCAGCTATGCGTACTGCTATCAAAGCTTTCGAAGCAAACCCATCTGAAGAACTTTTCCGTGCTGCTAGCTCAGCTATCGATAAAGCAGAAACTAAAGGTTTGATTCACAAAAACAAAGCAAGCCGCGATAAAGCTCGTCTTTCAGCTAAACTTGCTAAATAAGAAACAGTCCATAGAGGCTGTTTTTTTGTCCTCAAATAGGAAAAGGTAGAAAATGAAAATCGCAATTATCGGATATTCTGGTGCTGGTAAGTCAACGCTAGCTGAAAAGTTATCTCTCCACTACTCCATCCCAAAACTTCATATGGACACACTCCAATTTCAACCTGGTTGGCAAGACAGTGATCGCGAATGGATGTTGACCGAGATGAAAAACTTTCTCACAAAGCATGAATCTTGGGTTATCGATGGAAATTATTCTTGGTGCTATTACGAAGAAAGAATGCAGGAAGCTGACCAAATCATCTTTCTTAATTTTTCGCCATTGACCTGTCTCTTTAGAGCCTTTAAACGTTATCTCAAATACCGAGGCAAGGTCAGAGAAAGTATGGCAGATGGTTGTCAAGAACAATTTAATTGGGAGTTTATCAGATGGATTCTCAGGGATGGACGGACTAAAGCCCAAAGAAAAAATTACCAAAAACTTTGCCAAGAATACTCACATAAAGTCACTATTCTTCGAAATCAAAGAGAGCTAGATCAATTTCTGGATAAGAAAAGGAAGTCCTCCAATTCATAAAGAAGGGCTTCCTTTTTTGGCTATAATTATTCTGCAATCAAGGTTTCTAATCCAACCTTCATCATATCGGTGAAGGTATTTTGGCGTTCTTCTGCAGTCGTGTCTTCATCTGGATTAACCAAGCTATCAGAGATTGTCATGATAGCTAGCGCGTCAACATGGTGTTGGGCTGCCAGATAGTAGAGTGCTGCTGCTTCCATTTCCACAGCCTTAACTCCCCATTTACCAAGTTCGATGTTCTTTTCAAAGTAGTTTGAGTAAAAGACATCAGATGATAAAACGTTCCCAACGTGGGTTGTCATACCAAGTTCTTTGGCGATATGGTAGGCCTTGTCCAGCAAGTCAAAGCTAGCGATTTGTGGGAAATCATACTGTGGCCAGTCATTACGGACGATGTTTGAATTGGTCGCAGCTGCCTGAGCCAAAACCAATTCACGAACATGGACATCCTCGTTTAACGAGCCAGCAGTTCCCACACGAATCAATTTCTTCACACCGTAGTCAACAATTAACTCACGCGCATAAATCGAAATAGATGGCATTCCCATCCCAGTTCCCATGACAGAGACACGGTGGCCCTTGTAAGTACCAGTATAACCAAACATGTTACGCACTTCGTTAAAACAAATAGCATCTTCAAGGAAATTCTCCGCAATAAACTTAGCACGAAGAGGATCCCCAGGAAGAAGAATTTTATCAGCAATTTCACCCTGCTGAGCAGCAATATGGATAGACATAGTTAAGATATAAAGGGCGACAGAGGAACAAAGTAAAAATAGGAAACTGACGACGCATCGCAGATGCTAGACAGTTTATCTTTTTTACACAGTTCTCCGCCCGTATTCAGTTCAATGAATACAGTTAACCCATCCTTTCTTTATTCTAAAATTTATAATCAGAAAGATACCAAACCCGTCAAAAAGCAAAGGGAAAATAGGAGTTGGGCGCAGTGAGCGATGCTCGCTAGACCAACTATCTTTTTCCCACTGCTTTTAGGGTGGGGTCAATTCCTTTCTTTCTTAATTTTGATAATATTGAGAAGATTAGATCGGCTTCAATTCAAACCCGAACTCCCCTTCTCTTCTGAGTTTTTAGAAAAGTTTTCCGCTCGTGTTCAAATCAAAACACGCGCTCTACCTTTCTTTTTTTATATTTCATAGCTAGGAAAAATCGGATTCAATCAAGACTCCGATAAGCCTACTTCTTTTTTATTTCAAACAGTTATTGATAAATTGACAATAGTTTTTAATCTTTTAAGTTAAATCCTTAACTAGAAGAAATGGGCATTTCCTACCTAATTACTTTATTCTTTGACTTCTGACACAGTATGTTAGCCCAAGAAAAACGGTCTAATATTTTTGCAAATTCATAAGCTAAAACAGCTGTTACTAAGAGATACGGAAGAGAATCCAAACCTAGCCCAGTGAAACCTATTACTAATCCAGTTGCAGACCAGCGAGCCCTCAAGGTCACAGACAAAAAGCAAACAGATCCCATAAGCAAAATGCTTGGCTGGCTATCCCCACCTAGAATCATTCCAAAGAGAGCAGCTCCAGCCATCCCCAAGGCAAAAGATGGCGTAAGTGTACCACCATAGGCCCCTGCCCACAGAGTAATAAGAACGACCAGTGCTTTTAGGATAAACAAGAGGAATACTGTTTTGCCATCGCTACCATTCAATACTTCCTGAGCCATCATACGTCCATTTCCAAGTAGATGTGGAAAATAACTTGCCAACCCAGCAAGAAAAAGAAAAGCTGTAGGCAATGTGAGAAGTATTCGTTTATCTTTTATCCTGTTTGAAGACACTTCTTTACTTAAGCGATCAAAAAGCCAAGCTAGTGGGGTTAAGAAAAGAAGTAATAAGGGAATAATCCACGTTTCCTTTAATGACCATGTTATCGCTGGAATCTGGTAGAGAGCCTGATCTGAAATAACCAAGCCTGCTGTATAGGTTGACACATAGGTAGTCAAACCGACTAAGATAAATCGTTTAATAGATAGAGCAATTCCTAGAGTTTCAAAAACAAAGAAGACACTTGTTAATGGAACCTGGTAGACAGCTGCTAAACCAGCACCAGCACCACAAGCAAGGAGAAAGATTTGATCCTTCTTAGAGAGAGAACATATTTTTCCAATTGGTCCTGCAAATAGAGTTCCAATCTCTCGTGGTGCAGCTTCTTTGCCAATAGGTGCTCCCCCTCCAACTGCAATAATCTGCCAAATTGAATGAAATAGCTGTTTTAAAAAATGAAGTTTGTATTGTGAAGTCTCATCCTTCATCTGTGCTTTAATGGAAAAAATCTGTGATTTTTTTTGCAAGTAATACCAGACCAAGGATGAGCTGACACCCACGATTATTAAACTTAATCCTATCCGCGACGAGGAAACTCCATCTGTCAAGAATACAGTTTGATGCTCTGATTGACCAAAAGCTATCCCCTCTATCATCTTTAAAAGATAATGTAGAAAAATACCAGATAAACCTGAAACTATTCCTTGCAAAATGACTGCTAGGAATAATTTAAGATTATAAGGGATTTTCTGAAAAATACTCCTCAATTCTTTTAACATAGTAATAATTCAGCAAAAACGGCTTTAAGTAAGCCTTTAAAATCACCTTTAACACACTCAGTCACTTCTATAACCTCTTCGTGGTTAATCTCTTCTTTGAAACCAGTAGTATAGTTAGTAATACATAAAATTCCTAGAAGTTTCAAAGCTGAGTAGACTACAACAATAACTTCAGGAGCAGTTGACATTCCGACCACATCTGTTCCAAGCATCTTATAGGTACGAATTTCTACTCGTGTTCAAATTAGAACACGTGCTCTACCTTTCTGTTTATACTCTTCGAAAATCTCTTCAAACCACGTCAACGTCGCCTTGCCGTATATATGGTTACTGACTTCGTCAGTTATATCCACAACCTCAAAACAGTGTTTTGAGCTGACTTCGTCAGTTATATCTACAACCTCAAAGCAGTGCTTTGAGCAGCCTGCGGCTAGTTTCCTAGTTTGCTCTTTGATTTTCATTGAGTATTAATTTTGTTCTTTCACAGAGAGCTACCTGAGTTCTATTCAAGCTCAGGTAGTACTTCTCTTATAAACTAAATCATCTCATTATTAAATAGTAGGATTTTTTACAAGACATCGTCGTCAGAAATCTTAGAATTTAATGTTGTTCCCCAATGGGTAATTTTACGGTGGGGTTGAGCTAAAATTGGTCTATTTTCATAGATTGTTTGCCATCTATTCCATAGTAGACCTGTCTTTTTCTCAATCTTAATTCGCAGATTTCTCATATTTTCTTTGATTGGGAGGTTGAGGACAAAACCTGCAGTCTGGTTGCGACCGTTTCCTTCCCAAGAACGACTACGAACAACTTGGTTTCCATCTTTATCTACTGTAACTTCTTCCCAAGTTATAGAGTAGCGAGCAATGTAAGCTCCACTATGTTGAATTGTCAATGTTTTATCCTTCACAGGAGTTTGACTGATTGGTTGAACTGGCTTAGAAATTTGTGTCGCCGTCTCACCATTCGTAGCTATAAAGCGGAAAACTTCTACTTCTGCAAGACTGAGGGCTTGATTGTTCTTACGTAGTTGCACACGAACACGGCGTCCCAATTTCCCATTTAATTGAACATCCAAGCTCGTTCCGTCAAGTTTAGAAACATACTGTCTAGCAACTTCTTTCCCTTTTTCATCATATAAAATCACATCAAAGTCTGACAGACGTTTAGAAAGTTCTCCATCCCCACGGTTATGAAGGCGAACAAGTCCTACCTGTTCTGTACGACCTAAATCAACTTCCCACCAAGGCTGGTTTTCAAATTTTGTATGGGTAATTGATTGCTGGCTATAACTACTATTGGTATTACCATCCAAGGCACGACTAGCATCTCCACCAAAATCAGTAGAACTTTGCTTAGCTTGTTTTTTCCAAGCAATATTCTCAGCACGATATACTTGGACTTCTGCAAGACTGAGGGCATTATAGCCTTCTAGCTCAATTCGAACATAGCGCGCTTTTTTATGGTTAATCGCAATTTGTGCTGATACATCTTTAAGAGATGTTATGCGTTTTCTCTCAATTTCTTTACCAGAACTGTCTAAAAGAATGACATCAAAGTTTGCCAATCTATCCTGGGCAGTGTCTGTTCGGTTGTAAATATTGATTTGGCGAATGGTTTCTT
This sequence comes from Streptococcus mitis, assembly GCA_963515455.1. Lineage (GTDB taxonomy): Bacteria > Bacillota > Bacilli > Lactobacillales > Streptococcaceae > Streptococcus > Streptococcus mitis_DN. The sequence goes on from CAUPXP010000008.1 coordinate 14,656, forward strand.
CTTTAGCCAAATCTACTTGCCACCAAGGCTTGGATTGAAAGTTGGTATGAGTGACAGAATTGTGACCATAGTTACCATCAACTTTGCCATCCACAGCTCTTCTAGCATCTCCTCCGAAAGCTGTCGAACTTTGACTAACCTGTTTTCCTAAGGCAATATTTTCCATTGGTTCAGCGCTTGGTTGACTAGAAGATTGAGGCAGAGCCTGTTTCTTAAAGAATCGCACTTTATCCAATTTCGGATCACGATAACCATGTTTGTCTAAGGTAGCTCGTTTACCAATATTAAAGTTAGGAATATCATTCATTCGACTTTCAAAATAGCCACGAGAACGGTGTTTAAAGCGTGAATTACCTGTAAATGTAACAATATCACGATCGTTATGAATCAAGGGAGTCACAACATTATCATTATCAACCACATAATGCTTAATTTTTCCGCTAACAGCTAATTTACGGCTTTCCAAACCAACATCCCAGAAACCATTCTTAGCATTCCAAACAGTTCTGGAAGTAATCACTTTAGGAGCACTGAAAGTCGTCACTTTCCGTAATACATGGTTATAAAAATCAGGATATTTTTGGTAAGCTTCAACCGCTGCAATCTGAGCTAGGTAACCTCCAAGAGAATGACCTGTCATATACAACTTGGTAATACTTGTATCCTTGGCTAATTCCCCAACAACCTTACGGATATCGTCCGCTTGAGCTGGTTTATTTCCACCAAATAAAACCAAATCTGCACTTAAATCCTTGGCGTCATTAACTCGTGTTCCACGAATAGCCAACATGTGCACCGTTCCATCTTTGAGATAAGGAAGGTCGCTCTTGGTCTCAAATAAGAAAGCATCCAAGCCACTATCTGTATGGTAGGCTTTTTTCATCTTCCAGAAAGGAGCCAATTCATTGTGCATGAGTTTGTATTCTTGACGGTCAAGATAGAGACTAGGGAAAGGATTCTTATGATCTAAAATTTTCTCAATATAATCATCGTCTCGATATGCTAACTCCATAAAGAGAAGAGAATCACGGTCTGTGACATACCATTCTTTCTTATTGTCATCTTCTCCATCTGCCAAACCATCCCCATCACTGTCTGCTAGCAAGGGATGACTGTTATATCCTAGATAATCCTTACCATCTTTGTTGTACACATAAAGTTCATCTTTGTTTTTGATGCCATCTTGGTCATCATCCCCTTCCAAATCAAGAACTTTTTCACCATAGAGAGATTCATCAATCAAATTATTTTCTAAATGCAATTCCCCTTTGGAAATCTTCACCAAATCTTCTGCAGTTAGAGAACGAGTATTTGTTGGTTTTTCTGTCACAACTTCTTCTTTAGTTTCTTCTACAGGAGCAAGAATAGGTGAGTCTTGAACCGGCTCTGTTATCTCTACTTTTGACTCTTCCCTTTTGTTTTCAAGAACTTTACTTGCTTCCGGAAGCGTTTGAGGAGCTAGTCTTGGCTCCTCTCTAAGAGGAGTTTCTAGTTTTGGAGCAACATTTTCTGGCTCTCTCAATTCCTCCTTAGAATCTAGCACTCTTGTTGCCACTTCAGATGTTACATCTTGTTTTAGTTCATTGGCTGAAATTCCAGCTGGAGCTAGAAATGCAAAGCCGACTGCAACAGATACAACTCCGATACTTAATTTTTTTATGCCAAAACGCATAATTCGTTGACCAATTTTCATTATTTCTTATCTTTCTTTTCGTTTATTTATAAGCAGACTCAAACTAAATCTCATTGTGCTATATATATGATAAGGCTGAGAAATTCAGAAAGTAAATTCATTCTTATCTTTCCTTATCATCCTAGTCTGCTTGGCTAGGAAGCTAATTCCAGCTTCCTAGATTCTTGTCTTTCACAATGCTGGCTATCAGACGCAAACATATCTATTCTTCCGCTTCTTTCAATTATAAGAGCAGGAAGAACCTCATAGTATACTTATATTTCTTCTTTGACCCTGATAGGCAGTCAATCATGAAAAGGTAGAGGCATTCCCCCTTTTAAATCTTTTTTCTTACAATTCTGCAAGAATCGCTTTAAGCAAGCCTTTGAAATCACCTTTGACACGTTCGGTTACTTCCACAACTTCTTCGTGGTTGAGTTCTTCTTGGAAACCGGCCGCAAAGTTAGTGATACATGAGATTCCCAGAACTTTCAAACCTGAGTGGGCTGCCACGATCACTTCAGGAACCGTAGACATACCAACTGCATCTGCTCCCAGTGTCTTATAGGCACGAATTTCTGCTGGTGTTTCATAAGTTGGACCAGTTACACCGATATAGACACCTTCATCAAGCTTGATATTAAGTTTTTTAGCAACTTCATGGGCAGTAGCACGGTATTTTGGTGTGTAGGCCTTAGACATATCTGGGAAACGTGGACCAAAATCATCCAAGTTTTCACCCATCAATGGGTTTTGCCCCGTCATATTGATATGGTCTGAGATAGCCATCAAAGTACCAGGGCCATATCCAATACCACCAGCAGCATTGGTTACAATAACACCTTCACATCCAAGAACTTTCATGACACGAACTGGGAAAGTCACCACTTCCAGAGGGTTCCCTTCGTAGAAATGGAAGCGACCTTGAAGAGCCAAGACCTTGCGACCTGCAAGGTCACCATATACCAATTTACCAGCGTGTCCGACTACTGTAGAGCGGCCCCAGTTTGGAATCTCAGCATAGTCTACTACAACTGGATTTTCGATTTCTTCTGCCAATTCTCCAAGTCCTGATCCAAGGATTAGACCGAACTCAGGCGCTTGGATACCCTTTTCTTTCAAGAAAGCAGCTGTTTCATTGATTTTATCTAAAAACGTCATTGTGTCTCCTTTATTATTTTTTTATCATTTGACCGATTTTGTCAAAGGTTTTTGCATTGCGAATGGTGATTTGGCGGTAGAAAGGCATCTTGAGTAAGTACTTATGATAGGCAGTTGCATAGTAGGATTCCTCAGAGAATTTCCCCCAGAAAATCCCAAGTCTTCCAAAATGAACGACTTCATCTTTCAGTTCCAAACTGTTCACTTTCTCGATGACTTGATCCACATCCAAGCTCTCCGTGTAAAAGAGGACATCCTTTCGTGCCAAATCTTTGGTCCACCAAGCTGGTAGATTCTCCACTTCTGCTTCATAGTCTTCTTGACTCAGTAGGGAAAAGCTCTGAATAAATGGATAATGGACTGCAAAGAAAGCCTCTAACTTTTCAACCAATCGGACTTTGGGATCTGTCGAAGTAAAGAAAATATTGCCACTGTTGATGTAGGTCTCAACCTTTTCCAGTCCCAACTCTGTCAGTTCTTGACGAAGCTCCGCCATGATGACCTTATTCTTGCCACCTACATTAATGCCCCGAACAAGTAAAGCATATCGTGTCATCTTACACCAATTTATCTAAGAAACTTTCCCCAATCATGGCAGTTTCCACACCAAAGTTATCGGCAACAGTCGCTGAGATATCTGCAAAATGTCCTACTGGTAGCAAACCGTTCCCTTTAAAGGCAGGGCTGTAGGCCAACAATGGAATATATTCACGAGTGTGGTCTGTTCCTGCATAGGTTGGGTCATTTCCATGGTCCGCAGTAATCAATAGAAGGTCGTTCTCTCTCATGGCTGCGATAATTTCAGGCAAGCGTTCATCAAACTCATGCAAACAATCACGGTAACCATGAGCATTACGACGGTGGCCGTAAAGGGCATCAAAGTCAACTAAGTTTGTGAAAGAGAATCCTTTTTCAAACTCAGCAAGTCCCATAGTCTTCAATAGTGTATCAATTCCATGGCTGTTTGACTTATTGTGGCCCATGTCATGGTTGATACCAGCACCGTTAAAGATATCGTTGATTTTACCAACAGCGTAAGTATCGATACCAGCCTCATTCAATTTATCCAAAACAGTCGGTGCAAATGGAGATACTGCCAAGTCACGACGATTTGCTGTACGAGTGAAGTTACCTGGCTCACCAACATATGGACGGGCAATGATGCGACCAAGAAGGGCAGGACGCTCAAGGGTAATCGAACGAGCGTACTCACAGATACGGTACAATTCATCCAAAGGAATAATGTCTTCGTGGGCAGCAATCTGCAAAACAGGGTCAGCTGAAGTATAGATAATCAACTCCCCAGTTTCCATTTGACGTGGTCCAAAATCATCGATAACAGCTGTTCCTGAGTAAGGTTTATTAGCTTCACGAATGACCTTACGTCCTGAGAATTCTTCAATTTTTGTCAAGATTTCTTCTGGGAATCCGTTCCAGAAAGTATCGAATGGCTCGGTAATGTTGAGCCCCATGATTTCCCAGTGACCAGTCATGGTGTCCTTACCAAGGGATACTTCTTCCAATTTTGTTGCATAACCTGTTGGATTGCTTTCAGCTGGAACAGTCTTAAGAGGAGTTTCGCGAGGAATATTTCCTAGACCGATTTTAGCCATGTTTGGCACATTTAAACCAACTGTTTTTGAAATGTGTCCCAGTGTGTCAGAAGCTCCATCTGGAACCCCTGCATTGACAAAGTTATTAGCATCTGGTGCTGCACCGATTCCTACAGAATCCAGTACCACCAAATGAATACGATTAAATTTAGACATCTTATGCCCCCTTCTATTTTCCTTTTTTTGAAGTTAAAATCTGAACTCCATCTCGTCCAGCAACGATTACCTTATCCACCATTTGGTTGAATAAACCGTGCTCTACAACACCAACGACATGATCCAATTCTTGTCCAAAAGCAATTGGATTTTCAATGACATCCAAGGCGAGGTCAATGATAAAATTCTGCATATCCGTCACAAAACGTTGACCGTCTTTTTCACGGAAGCTTGGTTTGTAGCCAGCTCGTTCAAAATGACGAAAGACCTGCTCTGCTCCATACTGAACCACTTCCACAGGCAATTTAAAAGCACCTAGTTTTTCAACCAGCTTGCTTTCATCCACCACCCAAATGTATTCTTTTGATGATGTTGCGACCACCTTTTCCATGAGAAGGGCACCACCACCGCCTTTGATTCCGTTAAACTGACTATCCACTTCATCCGCGCCATCAACCGTCACATCGACAAAGTCTACTTGGTCAATAGATTTGAGTGGGATATTAAGACCTTCTGCCTGTTTAGTGGTCACACTAGAAGTTGTTACAGCTGTAATCTGCAATCCTTCTTCCTTGATACGACGACCGATTTCTTCGACAAAATAATAGGCAGTCGAGCCTGTTCCAAGTCCAACGACCATTCCATCGCTCACGAACTCAGCAGCCTTGATACCTGCCATTTTCTTCAGATTTTCCACCGATTTACCTCCATCATTCTCAGTTCTTATTTTACTATGAAACCGCTTTTTATTCAAGTGAAAAGATCAAATTTACATTTTCCATCAATCTTTCTTTGAAAATATGCATTTTCTTTTTATCAAACGAATAAAAATGAGTTTATCTTTTATGTATTTGCTTTGTTCATCTCTTTCCAGTTCCAAAAACAAGACCTTAACTTTGATACGTCTAGTTTAGCATTAAAGCAGGCGCATTTCAAGAATCATAAATTAAGAGAAGGAAGTAGGTTTATCTATCTATTTTAAACAAGTTTATCTTTGCTTACCCTCTCTTTTTGACAAATAATTTTCATTACTTTAGGAAGACAATTACTAATTTCCGTTGGCAAGACCACATAATGTTCTTGAGCTAGTTCTTGAGCAATAGCTGAATGAAGATGGGTCGCTACTGTCACACGTTCGTAAAGACTAGCTTGCTTAAACTGGCCTGCAAATCCTGCAATCATCCCAGCAAGAGTATCTCCCATTCCCCCAGTCGCCTGATAGGGACCGCCAACCTGTAACTGGTAATAATCAGATTGGCCAACTTCCCAAATACGAGTAGCTGGACCTTTCTCCACCAAAATAGTTCCTTGAGGGAAGGAACTCAAGGAACTAGCCGTTGCAGCTTCGTTTTGCTTTTCAATAGCAATACCAGACAGCTTTTCCCATTCTTTTTGGTGAGGAGTTAGGATAAGCTGGCTTGAGGGAAATGACAAACTTGTTCTAGCAAGAATGGTCAGGGCACCACCATCTACAATCAAAATCTGATTTTGGCTTAAATTAACAAAGACTTGTTTTACTAGATTTTCTCCAAAAGCATCGTCTCGTAAACCAGGCCCCAGCAAGACAACTTCTGCCTTCTCCAATTGCTCTTGTAACAATTGCTGGTCTTGAAGAGAAAAGGCCATAGCCTCAGGTAAATGGCTGTGTAGAGCAGGGATATTTTCTCTATCTGTTCCAACGGTCACCAATCCTGCACCGCTTTTTACTGCTGCCAAGGCAGCCATGATGATGGCACCACCATAAGGATAAGTTCCACCCAGCAACAGCAGACGACCGTAGTCTCCTTTATGACTTGTACGAGAACGTTCAATAATAATTTTTTCTAGTAAGGTTTGATCAATCACTTTCATCGTTTTTCCTCAACTATCCTTTACCTGATCGTTTTAAAACAATCCGATATACTTTTTTAACCCACTCCTCCAAACCTTCTCCATCATGGTCAAGATAATACACCCTATCCAGTAATTGACTTGGAATAATATTTTCAAATTGGCTCTTATTATGAGTTGGAATAATGCAAATATACAACTCACTAAATAAATTCAATATGTCCTTAATTTTTGCAACATGGTAGCCATCAAACATATAACCTGGTGCTTGAATTAATTCTTCATACAGAAAATGAAAACTAACACCAGGAATGAACTTTTCTTGCAATTCCTCCTCAGACGGTGCCCTTCCTAACAAACGCTCCATCGCTAATCGATAACCAGAACTTGTATTTGACCACCCTAACATGACATAGTCAAAATAATCTATCGGATCCGATGCAGCATTTCGACTATCCAAAACCAACTCCTCAGCATCTCGCCCAAAGGCTTTCACAGCAGATAAGAGCTGACCTGTTTTAAAGATAGAAATCGCTGTATCTATAGTCGTAGTATGACTACAGTAGTCTGAAGTCACTAACCTCTTATGTAGGTCATAAGTCGAGGCTACTCTTTTATCTGTAGGAGTAAATGGTGGCAGAAAGGGATGCTGACAGATGTAATCTAAAGTTTCTTTTTTTAAACAAGAATCAGCACACTCAATACTTGTTTGACGTTTATGAAGTTTTTCGTAAGCTATAAATTTAGCAATTTTTTCTAATTCCCACTCTTGAATATTTGGATAATCAATTAGTGCTAAGTAGTATATTCCATCCCATTGTAAACTATATTCCCCATTATAAATTTTTAAAATCATCTAATCACCTCACTCCATTATACAACAAAAAGGAGGCGCAGACCTCCTTTTGTAATCTTATTTCTAAAATTTAATATTCATTTCTACCATTTTAGATATAGCTATAGAAAATACACTTTCCTCAGAAAATTTTTCTCTTATTTTCTATCCAATGTCCGAAGTGCTGCCTGATAAGTTTGCTCCATTAGCATGGTAATGGTCATAGGACCTACACCTCCAGGAACTGGCGTAATATGGCTAGCAAGTGGGGCAACTGCCTCATAATCCACATCCCCACAGAGCTTACCATTTTCATCACGATTCATCCCAACGTCAATGACTACCGCACTAGGTTTCACAAAGTCAGCAGTCACAAACTTGGCGCGGCCGATTGCTACTACAAGAATATCTGCTTTAGCAGCCACCTTGGCAAGATTATGAGTTCGTGAGTGAGTCAAGGTCACTGTTGCATTCTTGGCCAAAAGAAGCTGGGCCATGGGTTTTCCAACGATATTGGAACGACCGATAACGACCGCATTTTTACCTTCCAAGTCAATCCCATATTCATGAAACATTTCCATAATTCCTGCAGGTGTTGATGGAATCATGACTGGATGTCCAGACCAAAGGCGTCCCATATTTAGAGGATGGAAACCATCCACATCCTTTTCTGGGTCAATAGCCAATAAAACCGCCTCTTCATCGATATGTTTTGGTAATGGTAACTGAACCAAAATCCCATGCCAAGCTGGATCTTGATTGTATTTGGCAATCAAGTCTAATAATTCCGCTTGGGTAATGGTATCTGGAACTCGCACTACTTCGCTACGGAAACCAGCCGCAAGAGCTGACCTCTCCTTGTTGCGAACGTAGACTTGGCTGGCTTGATTGTCCCCAACCAAAATCACTACCAAACCAGGCACTAGACCTGTTTCTTCCTTTAATTTTGTAGTCTTTTCAGCCAGCTGTCCTTGTAACTTAGCTGCCAGAGCCTTCCCATCAATAATCTGTGTCATATCACTTCTCTTTTCTTTCAAATATCTTCCATTATACCAAAAACTGCTAGTCCCCTCTAACACTTCTTTCCTAGGCTATCCTATAGTTTCAAACTATAAGAAAAAGCTCTGGTGGAGCTTTTCACTAATCTTGTCTTGAAATTTTAAAATAGATTATAAAACCTTACTCAAGAAGTCTTTAGTCCGTTGTTCTTGGGTTTGTTCAAAAATCTGCTCAGGTGTCCCATCTTCAACAACCACACCGTCGGCCATAAAGATAACACGGTCTGCCACCTCACGCGCAAATCCCATCTCATGTGTTACGATAACCATGGTCATTCCTGATTTGGCAAGGTCTTGCATAACAGCCAATACCTCACCTACCATTTCAGGATCCAAGGCTGAAGTTGGCTCGTCAAAGAGCAAAACATCTGGTTCCATAGCCAACCCACGCGCAATAGCAATCCGCTGTTGCTGACCACCTGACAAACTCTGTGGATAAGCGTCTGCCTTATCTGGCAAACCAACTTTTTCCAAAAGCTCTCGAGCTCTCTTCTCAGCAACAGCCTTGCTCTCACCTTTGGTCTTGATAGGTGACAAGGTGATATTTTCCATCACAGTCATATTAGGAAAGAGATTAAATTGTTGGAAAACCATGCCCATCTTCTCACGCATGACAAAAAGATCATTCTTCTTATCCGTAATATCGATTCCCTCAAAGATAACCTTCCCCTTGGTCGCTTCTTCCAACAAATTCATAGAACGAAGCAAGGTAGATTTCCCGCTTCCTGAAGGACCGATAATAACAACAACTTCACCACTTTTAATCTCGAGGTTGATGCCCTTCAATACTTCATTCTTTCCAAAGGATTTATGTAAATTTTCAATTTTTATCAAGGTTTCTGTCATTATTTTTTATCTCCTTGTCCCATACGTTTTTCAAAAGCTTTCAAGGCTACTGTCAAAATAGAAGTCATAATCAAGTAATAAAAGGCTGCAAATAAAAGTGGTGTTAAAGGTAGATAGGTTGTTGTAGAAACTGTTGTAGCTCCGTTCCACAACTCCATAACACCTATAGCTGATAAGAGGGAACTATCCTTGATAATAGTGATAAATTCGTTCCCCAATGCTGGCAAAATATTTTTGATAGCTTGTGGCAAAATCACATAGCGCATCGCATTTTTAGGACGAATCCCTAAAGAATAGGCCGCCTCTAACTGCCCCTTAGGAACCGCATTAATTCCGGCACGAACAGTCTCAGAAACATAAGCACCACTGTTCATAGAGATAATCAAAATCCCTGGAATCAGACGAGAAAGATCAACACCCAAAATCCCAACCTGAATAGTCGGAGCATTGATGTGCATAAGGGCAAAGGCAATCATAATCTGAACCATCATCGGTGTCCCGCGGAAAATCCAAACGTATAAGTTGGCAAGCCAAACAAGCGGTTTAAACTTTGAACGTTGCCCAAAAGCCAAGACAACCCCCAAAATAGTTCCCAAAAAGACAACACAGATAGAAATGAGAACCGTCACGACAGCCCCATAGTTAAAATAAGGTAAATACTTAGGTAAAAAAGAAAAATTCATAGTCACACTGCTTTCTAAAATAGAGTACTGTATGATTATAACATGAATTGAATTAAAATTCAAATCTTTTGTCTAATTTATTCAAAAAATCTTTCAGCTGGTAGAATTAGCGAGAAATCTTAGTTTTTTCTAGTCAAGTTGGCCTCCTTTATGGTAAAATAGTAACGATAAGAAATGAAGGAGAATCAAAATGGAATCACATTTGGTTAGAATCATCAACCGCCTTGAAGCAATGGCAAAAGACGGCGGAAATTTAAAACGTAATTTTGAACGCGAAGGAGTTGTTGTTGCAGAAGTTGCATACAGCCACGACGAAGAAAACGGATCAATCTTTACCCTTCGTGATGTAGAAGCTCGCGAAACTTATACTTTTGATAGCATTGACTTGATTGCAATGGAGATTTACGAACTCCTTTACTAATACAAAACAAGCTGGGATTACACCCTGCATGTCTAACCAAAATCCTTTTTGTCTCACAAATAGGATTTTTTTATTCCCTAAAATATCAAATATTTTCATTGTAACAACTTCTCAAATCTTCAATCTTTTTACTTGCTTTACACCCCAATCCTGTTATAATGAGAGTATAGAAATTTGACTATTTTTGACCTTTAAACAGGTCAGGCTAAAGAAAGAAATGAGGTAGATGTATGCTTTGTCAAAACTGTAAAATCAACGACTCAACAATTCATCTTTACACCAATCTCAATGGAAAACAAAAACAAATTGACCTCTGTCAAAACTGCTACAAGATTATCAAGACTGATCCTAATAACAGTCTCTTTAAAGGAATGACAGATTTGAACAATCGTGATTTCGATCCTTTTGGTGATTTCTTCAATGATCTAAACAATTTCAGACCTTCTAACAATACTCCTCCTATTCCCCCAACCCAATCAGGTGGAGGTTACGGTGGAAACGGCGGTTATGGTTCCCAAAATCATGGATCCGCTCAAACTCCACCACCAAGCCAAGAAAAAGGCCTACTGGAAGAATTTGGTATCAACGTAACTGAAATTGCCCGTCGTGGAGATATAGATCCCGTTATTGGGCGCGACGATGAGATTATCCGTGTCATCGAAATTCTCAATCGCAGAACCAAGAATAATCCTGTCCTTATCGGTGAACCAGGTGTCGGAAAAACTGCTGTTGTCGAAGGCCTAGCTCAGAAAATCGTCGATGGCGATGTTCCACATAAACTCCAAGGTAAACAAGTCATCCGTCTGGATGTGGTTAGCTTGGTTCAAGGAACGGGTATCCGTGGACAATTTGAAGAACGCATGCAAAAACTCATGGAAGAAATTCGCAAACGTGAGGACATCATCCTCTTTATCGATGAAATCCATGAAATTGTCGGTGCTGGTTCTGCAGGCGATGGCAATATGGATGCTGGAAATATCCTCAAGCCAGCCCTTGCTCGTGGAGAACTGCAACTGGTCGGTGCTACTACCCTCAATGAATACCGTATCATTGAAAAGGATGCTGCCTTAGAGCGCCGTATGCAACCTGTTAAGGTAGATGAACCAACAGTGGACGAAACAATCACTATCCTCAAAGGAATTCAAAAGAAATACGAAGACTACCACCACGTTCAATATACCGATGCTGCAATTGAAGCAGCTGCAACTCTTTCCAATCGCTATATCCAAGATCGCTTCTTACCTGACAAGGCCATTGACCTCCTAGATGAAGCTGGTTCTAAGATGAACTTGACCTTGAATTTTGTCGATCCTAAAGTGATTGATCAACGCTTGATTGAGGCTGAAAATCTCAAGTCTCAAGCTACACGAGAAGAAGATTTTGAAAAAGCCGCCTACTTCCGTGACCAGATTGCCAAGTATAAGGAAATGCAAAAGAAAAAGGTCACAGACCAGGATACTCCAATCATCAGTGAGAAAACTATTGAGCACATTATCGAGCAGAAAACCAATATCCCTGTTGGTGATTTAAAAGAGAAAGAACAATCTCAACTCATCCATCTAGCCGAAGATCTCAAGTCTCATGTTATTGGACAGGACGATGCAGTCGATAAGATAGCTAAGGCTATTCGCCGTAATCGGGTTGGACTTGGTACCCCTAACCGCCCAATCGGAAGCTTCCTCTTCGTTGGGCCAACTGGTGTCGGTAAGACAGAACTTTCCAAACAACTAGCTATCGAACTCTTTGGTTCTGCTGATAGTATGATTCGCTTTGATATGAGTGAATACATGGAAAAACACAGTGTGGCTAAGTTGGTCGGCGCTCCTCCAGGTTATGTTGGCTATGACGAGGCTGGTCAATTAACTGAAAAAGTTCGCCGCAATCCATATTCTCTCATCCTTCTCGATGAAGTGGAAAAAGCTCACCCAGATGTTATGCACATGTTCCTTCAAGTCTTGGACGATGGTCGTTTGACAGATGGGCAAGGGCGTACCGTTAGCTTCAAGGATGCCATCATCATCATGACCTCAAATGCAGGTACAGGTAAAGCAGAAGCCAGCGTTGGATTTGGGGCTGCTAGAGAAGGACGTACCAACTCTGTTCTCGGTGAACTCGGTAACTTCTTTAGCCCAGAGTTTATGAACCGTTTTGATGGTATTATCGAATTTAAGGCTCTCAGCAAGGATAACCTCCTTCAGATTGTCGAGCTCATGCTAGCAGATGTTAACAAGCGCCTCTCCAGCAATAACATTCATTTGGATGTAACTGACAAGGTCAAGGAAAAGTTAGTTGACCTCGGTTATGATCCAAAAATGGGAGCACGCCCACTTCGCCGCACTATTCAAGACCATATTGAGGACGCAATCACTGACTACTACCTTGAAAATCCAAGCGAAAAAGACCTCAAGGCAGTTATGACCAGCAAGGGCAAGATTCAAATTAAATCTGCCAAAAAAGCTGAAGTAAAGACTTCTGAAAAAGAAGTATAAATCCTATAGAAAAGGAGTAGAAAATGAAATTTTTCTGCTCCTTTTTTACTAAAATAACTGTAATTTCTTGACAGCTTGCTCTTTGTCCATTATGATAATAATAACGATACTAGATAGTGAGGAAAATGCAATGGCAAACCCAACTTTCGGAGAAAAAAAAGCGAATACAGACTATGTTGCACGCTATGGAGTGTATGCAGTTATCCCTGACGCTGAACAAAAACAAATAGTTTTAGTTCAAGCTCCTAATGGTGCTTGGTTCTTACCAGGTGGCGAAATTGAATCAGGTGAAAATCATCAGGAAGCTCTAAAGCGTGAATTGATTGAAGAGCTTGGTTTCACAGCTGAAATTGGTACTTATTACGGACAAGCTGACGAATATTTCTACTCTCGTCATCGTGACACCTACTACTACAATCCTGCCTACCTCTATGAAGCGACTTCTTTCAAAGAAGTTCAAAAACCACTAGAAGACTTTAATCATATTGCTTGGTTCCCTATTGATGAGGCTATTGAAAATCTCAAACGTGGTAGCCATAAATGGGCCATCCAATCTTGGAAAAAACAGCATAAGATTGGCTAATACTCTTCGAAAATCTCTTCAAACCACGTCAGCGTCGCCTTACCGTAGATATGGTCACTGACTTCGTCAGTCTTATCTACAACCTCAAAACTGTGTTTTGAGCAGCCTACGGCTAGCTTCCTAGTTTGCTCTTTGATTTTCATTGAGTATAAATCAAGCGACTTTATTCAAAAAGTGCTATAATAGAATTAGAAAATCGGAGGAAATATTATGAAGCTTATCAATACGACAAACTCACACTCGCAACTTGTAAAAAGCCAGCTAGAAAGTACCGATGCAACCCTTGTTGAGGTTTATTCTGCAGGGAATACAGATGTTATTTTCACCCAAGCGCCGCTTCACTATGAAATCCTCATCTCAAATAAACACCGTGCTATTCGTGAGCCTGAAATCGAAACCATTCAAGAATTTTTCTTGAAACGTAAAATTGATAAGGACTCTATTGATGAAGCCAATATCAAGACACTCTACTCAGAGAAATTAATTGGGATTTCTATTCCAATCAAATAAAGAAGTTGAGTAAAAACTCGATTTGAGCGAAAGTCCAATAAGTCTTTCCATAATAAAACGCATAGTAGCAAGATTTTCTACATCTGCTATTATGCGTTTTTATCATTTTGAAATCTTTTGCTAAAGATATTACTATAAAAAAGATTTGATTCTGCTCCTCACACAATCAAATCTTTTTTTATTAAAAACGAATCGTTTCACGTGTTTTCTCATATGAGGTAACAAAGCGATTGGTTACACCAGGCTCTGCCACTTCTAATGCTTGAGAAATCTTGTCAAATGAAGCGTGATAATCAAATTCTTTTTCAAAAATATCTAAAGCTTCGTTAAATGCTTCTTGAATGCGTTCATCAAATGAGCGATAGCGGTTAGAATATTGTAATAATTGTTCTGTCAAAGTTGCATATTGTACAATATTATAAGTTTCCGTTTCTAAAGCTTCCATATCATTCGTTGCAATTTCAAGAACTCGGGTAACAGATTCAATGTTAATCATTTTCTGTTCTAACTCAACCATTAAATCCTCGGTATTATTGCTTGCCGTAAAGAATAACTTCAAGAAAGTTTGTGGAATACCTGGCAGATTGCGTTTTTCCATGTATCGCTTGATAGTATGGAGACGATTGACATAAACATTTGCCTTTTGACGTGCATTGATATCATCTTTCTCAATTTGTGTCAGGCGCTCACTAACTGAAATTTGCTCATCTTCAATATCTTTTAGTTGAGTTTGTAAATCCTCAAGATTTTCTTCAAGAACTGAATAAGCTTGGGTTGGTTCTTCTTGATTTGAAGTTACCTCAACAATAGCTGCCTCAAAACTCTCTAATTCTGTCTGAATACGACGAACATGGCTTGCAGCTGTCTCAGGAAGTAAATAGGTCTTGCTCAAACGTGCAATATCTTCTCCCAATAAAGTATTATTCTCTTTCATATGTTGAAGGTAAGTTGGAAGAGTTGCAAGTAGATTTTCCACTACTTTCTGAGCAGCAATTTCTCGAGTAAAAATATCATACAAGGCATTGATTTCCTCTTGTGCCTGTCCATTCTCATACTCGGCATTATCCAATTCCAACTGACGAATATTCTCTTGGTTTTTCTTGAATGCTTCATAAAGCAAGTGGAAACGCGCTTCAATATCCGTTTCAACAAAATGATAATTAGCATCTAAGAGCTTACGATAACCATCTTCTAAATCTTCTAGTTGATCTGGTAGCTCTTTAGATAATGTTGCTGCAATTGCTGGTATACGATCAACAATATGCGTTAAAGCCAAGATATGATTTTCAGCATTATCCAAAATCACAGCAGCTTCTACTGGATCACCCGATGAATTCAAAGTTACAAATTGTGAAAATTCAGATTGGATATTTTCTAATTGTTTTTTAATTTCATCCAAGGCTTGACCATACTGTTCTGAATTTTCAGCAACTCTATGCTGAAGTTCCTCAAATAAATCCAAAGCATGAAGAACACGACCACTATTTTTAGATTCTTGCTTCTCTAAGTCTGCCAAAGCATTGCGAATTTCAGTAATATCTTCTTCAATCAAAGTAATTTGACTCTCAATTTGGTCAATTTGATGACTGGCCTTGAGAAAACGAAATGAATGGTTATAGCCTTCTGCTTCAAAGAGATTATTTTCAATATCGGCAAAAGAGTTGAGAGATAAATCGACCCATTTTTGATTCCATTCACGGAAAGCCACTTGACTTTGTCCAATCAAGTGCATATTTTTTACAGCTTCTACTTCATCATTTACTGGAAGATTGTATAGTTCTTCTTTTCTTTCTTCTAGCGCCTCTAATCTTCCCTCGTTTCGCTTACGTAGAAAGATTGCCACTACATAAGCCAGAACTAAAATGACTGCAATTGCAACCATTAAATAAATTAGTTGTCCATTAGACATATCAAACTCCTTTTTTACTTGAAACAATCGTAATGATTATATCATATTTTTTAGACCAAGGGAACTACTTCTCCCGATTTTTTAGACATCAAGTGTACTATAGACGGCATTTTCTTCGATAAACTCACGACGAGGTTCTACTCGATCCCCCATCAACATGTCAAAGATTTTATCTGCTTCTGCAGCATCGTCCACAGAAACTCTAGCCATCAAGCGATGTTCGGGATCCATGGTTGTTTCCCACAACTGATGATCATCCATTTCACCTAGCCCCTTATAACGCTGAATAGTCGGTTTGGTACGACCTTCACTATAACGGGCTAAAGCTTCTTGGAGTTTGATTTCTTGATCTGCACCCGGCTGAATATATTCTTTAATCTCGCTTCCAACCTTGACACCATAGATTGGTGGTTGGGCAATATAAACATAACCAGCTTCTAGGATTGGTTTCATATAACGATAAATCAAGGTCAAAAGAAGGGTACGAATGTGGGCTCCATCGACATCGGCATCGGTCATCAAAACGAGTTTTTGGTAACGGGCTTTCGAAACATCAAATTCTGCGCCAAATCCTGTTCCCATGGCTGTGAAAAGACTACGAATTTCTTCGTTAGCAAGAATCTTATCCATGCTAGCTTTTTCAACGTTCAAAATTTTACCGCGAATTGGAAGGATAGCCTGAAACTCACGGTTACGACCAGATTTAGCTGATCCACCAGCTGAATCTCCTTCAACGATGAAGAGTTCTGTTTCAGCAGGATTGTTAGAAGAACAGTCTGCTAGTTTCCCTGGAAGGTTGGAAATTTCCAAACCAGATTTTTTACGAGTGACTTCACGCGCACGCTTGGCAGCCACACGAGCTTTGGCAGCCAAAATCCCTTTTTCCACGATACGTTTAGCAATCTGTGGATTTTCCATGAGGAAATCGGAGAAGGCATCACTGAAGAGGCGATTGGTAATCTTGACCACTTCGCTATTCCCCAGTTTGGTCTTAGTTTGTCCTTCAAACTGTGGATTTGGGTGTTTAACTGAGATAACTGCAGTTAATCCTTCGCGAACATCTTCCCCTGTCAGGTTGTCTTCATTGTCTTTTAGTAACTTATTCTTACGAGCATAATCGTTGATAACACGTGTCAAGGCTGTACGGAAACCTTGTTCATGCGTTCCACCTTCATGGGTATGAATATTATTGGCGAAACTCATGACATTTTCATGGTAACCCGTTGTGTACTGCATGGCTACTTCAACTGTGATATCATCCATCTCACCATCTGTATAGATTGGCGTATCAAAGATTACATCCTTGTTCTCGTTGATATATTCAACGTAACTAGCAATTCCACCTTCATAATGATAATGCTTGGTTTGTTCCAAACCTTGGCGCTTATCTGTGATGGAGATTTGAAGACCGCGATTTAGAAAGGCCAACTCTTGAATCCGTTTATTTAATTTATCGAAATCAAAAGTTGTTGTTTCAGTGAAGATTTCTGGGTCCGGAGTAAAATGAACCGTTGTTCCCGTTCTATCAGTATCTCCAACCACTTCAAGATCAGCAACAACGTGACCACGACGGTATTCTTGGTAATGAATCTTACCGTTTTTGTGGACATGGACGTCTAATTGAGTGGAAAGAGCATTAACGACTGATGACCCTACTCCGTGAAGACCACCTGAAACCTTGTATCCGCCACCGCCGAACTTTCCTCCAGCGTGAAGGACTGTAAAGACGGTCTCAACAGCAGGACGGCCTGTTTTTTCCTGAATATCGACTGGGATACCACGCCCATCATCGACAACAGTAATCGAATCATCTGGCTCAATAAAAACTTGAATATGGCTGGCAAATCCTGCCAGGGCCTCATCAATTGAGTTATCAACAATTTCCCAGACTAGATGGTGAAGACCTTCTTTTGAAGTTGACCCGATATACATCCCTGGACGCATCCGAACAGCCTCTAAGCCCTCTAAAACTTGAATTTGACTGGCATCATAATCCTGTGCCTGCAGATTTTTGATTTCTTCTGTCATCTTATTCCTTTTTCTTATATGTCTAATACTTGTCTTAAATTCACGATACTGGTAAACAAGTGGGTAGCTAGTCCTGCAGATTGACCTGCTTCGATATCAATCGGTCGATCACCAATGACAAGACCTGAACTAATTTGATATTTTTCTCTTAAATAAATCATGGACTCTGGACTTGGTTTTCTCTTAAAGCCTGAGCTAGAAGTCACCACTTCTGTAAAATAGGTTGCTATAGAAGTTTTTTCTAAAATTTCTAAGACCTGATTATTTCGATGAGAGACCAAAAAATGACGCCCATCTTGTTTTGAAATATCTTCCAATAAGTCAGAAACTCCTTCAAATAAAATCGGGTGTTCTAGCTCTCTGGCTTCATTTTCCTTGTATTTTTCTAAAAAATGCTCTAAGTTGGGAGCGAATGTCTCAATCGCAAAATCAGTAGAAACCTTTAAAGCCTGATAAACACTGTCATGGTCTTGTGTGATGCCATACAGTGCCAATGTTTCAACAAATGCAGCTGTTGAAGTTTCATAATTATCCAGTAAAGTTCCACCTAAATCCCAGATATAATCGTGATATTTCATACCCTTCATTATAGCATTTTTTTATGAAAAAAGCGATGATTTCCCTGATTTTTCCACATAAAAAACGAGAGAATAACTCCCGTTTTACTGATTTTTACCAAAGACATCTCGATAGAGCATTCCTGTTCGTAAAGTCTCTGCGTCTCCTCCTAGTTGCTCCACCAACTCGTAGGCAAAGGCAAGAGCTGTCGAAGGGCCTCGACTGGTTGTCAACTGACCATCTACCACTACTGTTTCCTTGACATATTGACCATCAATGATTTGCTCTTGAACGCCGTCATAACAAGTGTACTGCTTGTTTTTCAATATCCCTGCTTGATTGAGGGCAATTGGCGCAGCACAAATAGCTGCCAGTTTCTTCCCTTCTCGTTCGAAACTTTGCAATTCTTGCATCAAAGCCTGATTATCGCGCAAATGTGCAGAACCAGGCATCCCTCCAGGAAGGACAATCATGTCATAGTCTGATAAATCACCATCAAAGACACGATCTGCTCTTACTTGGATTGCGTGCGAGCCTGTCACTTGCTCTTCAAATCCTACCATATCACAAGTAATATTTGCACGACGCAAAACATCCACAACTGTCAAAGCTTCAATTTCTTCAAAGCCCTGAGCTAACATAACGGCTACTTTAACCATGATTTTCTCCTTATTTGATTCGTTTTAATACAACCTTTTTCCTCTTGAAACGGACTTTTCCACTCTTTTCTTCAGCTAGATTGGTTTGATAACTCATTGATAAAAGCAAGCCAACACCGATTAAATTACTGATAATAGCCGATCCTCCTTGCGAAATAAAAGGCAAGGGAATCCCCGTCAAAGGAAGTAGGCCAGTCACAGCACCGATATTCTCAAAGATGTGGAAGAGTAACATCATAATCAAACCAGTGGAAATATAGGTGTAGAACTGGTTATTTGATTTGAGAGTAATCTTCAACATACGGTAAATCAGCATGAGATAAAGGGCAATAACAAGGACAGAGCCAATAAAGCCAAAATCCTCTGCGATAACCGTGAAAATCATATCTGACTCACGAACTGGAATAAGCAGATTAGAAGCATTAAATCCCTGACCAAATAAGCCACCACTCCCAATGGCAATCTGCCCTTGAGCCTGCTGATAGGTCGTTGTTTGAGCAAAATCAAAAGGATTAAGCCAAGCCAAAATACGGTTGATTTGGTAAGTCGGCATTCCCAATTGATGGAGAAAAGCCCGGCCGTCCTTGCTGATAAAAACAGCTAAGAAACCAGCAATTCCTGTTACAGCAGTCACAAATACTGGGATAATAATTTTCCAAGAAACTCCTGATAGCAAGACGATTCCTGAGAAAATGGCTACAAAAACCAAAGCCGTCCCCAAGTCACTTTGAAGTGCCAAAAGAACTAGGACTGGAATGGTAAAGACAATCATCCAAAAAATTAATAAAAGGTCCAGCGGAACTGTGCGTCTCCATTCCTTATGTTTTTTGGTAAACTGGACAATCACACGAGCCAACATGAGGATATAGGATATCTTCATAAATTCTGACGGTTGGAAGAGAGTAATTCCATTTATTGATACCCAGTTTTTGGCACCCGTTGATGCAACTAGGCTTGGATTATAAAAGACGATCGGCAAGACCATGAGTCCCAAACCTAACATATATAGAAAAGGGGTCACTTTCCAAAGAAATTCTGTATTAAAGAGCATGACGATAAAACCAATCACAAGCCCCAAGGCTATCCAGGCTACCTGCTGCCCTAAAATGGGAAGAATATTGTTTGGATAATCATGACTAACAGCTATATAGATAGCCACCACGCCAATAACCAGTAGAAAAAATACTGGCAATAGCAAACTATAATCGACTCTAGAGTCGAGAGAACGTTTCATATACACTAACCTTATACTTTCATACAATACTATTTATCAAAGTTCATTTAAAAATTTATCAACAGCTTCATCAACTTCGGATCGAGAGACGGTTTTAACAGTCGCTTCTTTTGCTAGAGAAGTTACAATTTGTTTGCCATATCGCTTTCCGACAATTCTCCTATCCAAAATAAGAGTTAAGGAACGTTGGTGTTCACGTCTCATACTTCTTCCCAAAGCCTGTTTTAAACGAATAATAGCCATTGGCAATTGATAATCATAAAAGGCATTTTTCCCTTCTTGATTCAGTTCCTGATTGATCTTTTTCGTCAAGGGCTCTTGAGGATTTTGGAAAGGAAGTCTTGGTACAACTTGAATCACAAAAGGATGACTTGAAAAATCAACTCCCTCCCAGAAACTTGCTGCACCAAGCAGGATTTGTTGTTCACCTTTTTCAAAGCGTTTCTTTAGCTGATGAACATCACCATTTTTATACTGGGCCAAGTGACTTACAGGGAGTAAATCCGATACTGCTAGAAGCATGTCTTTAGCAGTAAAGAGAACCAAAATCGGTTGTTGGAAATCTTTAACTTCCATCAGCAATTCAGCTACCTCTTTGGCATAGACTTCTAAGGAAGTTTCTGTTACTAGAGGAAAATCTTTGACCAAGACCACTTCTTGATCCTGTTTTTTACCAGCTTCAATCTTAACAAATTTAGCTTCAGGATAACCCAAAAGGTCTGCCAAAGAAACTCTCTGACTAATCTCAAGAGTGGCCGACACTCCCAAAACTTGACATGAATTAGGTACTAAAGAAGATAGGAGAATACGTCCTGATTTCGTAGAAGAAATTTGAACTTTCTTTTGACTCGTTTCAATTGCTTCAAGCCAATAATCTCGGTCAGCTGTAAAATAGCGAACCAGCTCCTCAAAGCCTTCTACCTCGAATTCTGAAAAATACTGATGGAGATTGGTCAGAGAATCCAAGATATTTTTCCTAGATTTTCCAGACTGAAATTGTTCAATCAAGTAAAGGCACTCAAAGCGAATACTTTCTAGTATTCGTTGCTGGACCTTATTTTGCTCCTCCAGTAAAGCCTTATCAAGCAAATCGATAATAGACTGGATATCGTAGGTCTCTTGAAGCAGATTTTCTAGAGCTAACAAAATCTTTTGAACTTCATCAATAATCAATAAACGGTCACTGACAAATTCAGGATTATCTTCCAGTCTAGTTACAAGATAGGCATGATTGGTCACTAAAAGTTTGCAGGTTTGTGCCCTTTCTTGACTACGTTTCCAAAAATCTTCCGTCACAAATAAGCTTTGAGATGATAAATTCCCGTCATGACGAAGGTCTGTTAGAAAATGTTGGTAACGGTAGAGTTGCCCAATTTCATCCAAATCCCCCGTTTCTGTCTCTGTCAACCAGACCAAGAGTTGCATTTTAAAGCGTCTAAATAAGCGATTTTCATCATTTTCCTGCAAGGAACGATAAAAGGCATCCAACTTCAAATAATTGTGTGGTCCCTTTAAAGAATGAATATCTGTATGAAATACTTCCTTGAGACGTTTAGCTTCTTCTTCCATGATCTGATTTTGAAGAATCTTTGTCGGAACACTAAGAACAATCTGACGATTTTTCACTTGGGATAAAGCTGGTAAGAGATAGCCATAAGTTTTCCCAATCCCTGTCGGTGCTTGAATCAGAGATACAGACTCATCTTTTAATAGCAAGCCAACCTCTTTAGCAAAACTTTCTTGTTCCTCCCTCACTTCAAGGTTCAATAGAGAAATATTTTTAGAAAAATCTTGAGATAGTTTTCGTAGCTCCAGGGGAGCTGCAGTTTTCTTGAAATACAGTCCTTGAACTTGGACCAAGTCTGGTGAACTCAGGATAGATTGACTTCGATAAATTTCTTCAATAACCAAGTAGGACTCATATAAGAGGGCGTCAGCCATTTCCAGCAAGCGTTCCAAGAGACCTTTAGGAAGCTGAGCCATCTTTTTCCGTAGAAATAAGAGTAATTCCGCTGTAGCTTGGGCATCTGAAAGGGCTGTGTGAGCGTGTTTAAGAGGAATTCCTAATTCTCGACACAATATCGGCAAGCTATATTTTTCCAGTTCAGGGAAAAAGACCTGGGCCAATTCGACCGTATCAACACGAGGGTTTCTTAGCTCATAACCTTCAAAAAATAAGTTTTCCGCCAAGAGATTGGCATCAAACTGAACATTATGGGCTACAAAAATCCCATCCTCCACCAAGTCAAAGATTTTTCTGGCAACCTGCGAAAAATCAGGTGCTTGCGCCAGACGTTGGTCAGTCAGCCCTGTCAGTTCTTTGATATGAGCATCCAAAGGTTCGTGTGGATTGACATCTGTCGTATAGTGATCGACGATTTTCCCATCCTCAATCACGACAATTCCCACTTGGATAATTTTAGCCTTACTACCTGTGCTAGTTGCCTCTAAATCCACCACAACATAGCGATTACCAATCATTTTCATTATAAAAAATTATACCAAAAAAAGGGCCATTTGGCACCTGCAAACATGGGATAATTTTCAAACTCAAGAAGGTTACTTGTGTTAAAAATCCCAGCAAACAGAGCATCCTAGCCTACTTATTTTTTTGAAAATATTGGAGAATAAGAAAAATTGAGAGAAGAAATGTTTGCGTCTTCCTTCTCTCAACGAATCA
This sequence comes from Streptococcus mitis, assembly GCA_963515455.1. Taxonomy (GTDB): domain Bacteria; phylum Bacillota; class Bacilli; order Lactobacillales; family Streptococcaceae; genus Streptococcus; species Streptococcus mitis_DN. Next base: position 37,581 of record CAUPXP010000008.1, read on the forward strand.
TTTGCTTTATTTAACCATATCAGGATCGTAATCATAAAATCCTGTATCAAGGAAACGGTTTTTAGGGTGTAACTTGCGTACTTCCTCATCCAGCAAGAAGGCTTGGTCATGGCTAAAGTTGCCCTCTTGGATCAAGCTACGCGCTTGGATAAAGAGTTTTGCAATCTCAACAAAGTTCTGACCAGGTGTATAGAGACCTTCTAGTTTCCAGTGAGTGAAACCATGCTCTACCAATTCTATCAATTTTGTCATCAAATCAAGGTCATTGTTGGCAAAGATGTGGGTACCATGATTGTCTTCAAAAATGGAATAGTGGCTCTCTGGGTCACTCGGCTCAGCCAAGAAGAGATCACGCTTGCGCGTCTTTTCATCATCGATATGCGTAAAGTTATAATAGTTTTGCAAGAGTGGACGTTTAGAATGATGGATGACACTAGCACCGTAAACCAAAACTTCAGCAGGAATTTCCAAAATCTCTGGCATTTTAAAGAGTTCAGCAGATGGAATTTCACGCGCCAAAACAGCCTCAGATGCGCCAGCCTTTTGTCCCCAGAAGTTAATCTGACGACTGCTTGTCACCATAGTTGAAGCATCGTAGATAGTCTTAAAGGAGTAACCATCGCGGTTGACTACGTAAAAGACACCTGCATCCCCAATCGTAATGTAGTCTATCTTGATTTCTTCCAAAAAGTCTAAGAAAGGCTTGATACGGTCCATCATATCTTGGTGCATGAGGGCGTTAACCGCAACAATCAATTCCTTACCAGCATCATGAACCAGCTTAGCGATTTCACGCAATTGATCATGACTAAAGGTTGTTGGCAGACGAAGGCCAAAATCTTTCTCACCGACATAGATACGGTCTACGCCAGCTTCGAGCAGTTGTTCAACTTGTTCAATACTTTCAGCAGTTGCTGTAATGATAATCTTTTCCATAAGAAAAATTATACCACATTTCTGGAAAATCAGCTATTCTTTGAAAATGAAAAGGTACTTTATTCTTTTTGTAACCTTTCTGTAATAATTCTCTGCTGAAAAAATGATAAAATAGGTATGTACTGTTAAGGAGAGAATAATGCCCGTAAGAAAATTACAATCCTATGAGGTAGACTATCAAGAAGAATTAAACCAGCAACTTCCTCATTATCAAGCTTATGCACCTGAAGCACAAGCTGATAGCAATCTCAAAGAAATTTTATTTTTTGTCAATATCGCTGTTTTTTGTATCTGCATTGCCATCTTTAGTTTTATCTTTTTATCATTAAAATTAACAACTGTGCTCGCCTTACCTGCAGCAATAGTATCCAGCTTACTTGTTTTAAAAATCCAACGCTCTATTATCAAACGAAAACTTAAAAAATAAACATATCGCCCCATCCGGAGCGATATGTTTATTTTTTCTTTTTCGATGGTGTGTGGATGGCAATCTTCACTTCAAAGATTGTTCCCTTTGGTTTATTATCTTTGACAGTAATGGTTCCTTTAAGCGCATCTACAATTTGCTTGGCCAGAGATAATCCTAAACCAAAACCACCTTTTTGGCGGGTTCTAGCCTTGTCCACTCGATAAAAACGATCAAAAATTTTCTTCTTATCTTCTGTCGAAATACCGACTCCATTATCAGAAACCAGTAAATACAGATTGCGATCGGTCGCCGAGATAAGAAAATCAATTTCACCATCCTCTTCAGTATACTTGACAGCATTATCAAATAGGATAGTCATCAACTGCTTCAAGAGAAGCTGATCTGTGACAATCGTGCGATGAATACGATTTTCAAAACGGAAGACACGGTCATTTTCCGAAGCAATCATCTCATAGTTTGTGAAAGTCGTATTGAAAAAACTAGTTGGAACTTCTGCAAGCTCCGGCTTAATCCCATCATCTCTCCGAGCTAAGTTCAGCAAGTTTGTCGTCAAAAAACGCATATTTCGGACTTCTTCCAAACTCGATGCAATGCTTTCGCTCACATCCATAATGGTAGCTTCCGGCTTACGGAAAAGGGTCTCTAAGCGATTTTGCAAAACTGCAAGTGGAGTTCGTAACTCATGACTGGCATTTTCCACAAAGGACTGTTGCTTCTGCATGCTCTCAAGCAGGGGCCTAACACTGACCCTAGCTAGATAGAGACTGGCAAGCAAAGACAAAATCCAGAAACTTGCCATCACAATCACAATCAATTGCTCATGCTTTTGACTGGCCTGCTCCAACTGACTGGTATTAATCAAGACAGCAGCATACTTGATATTGGTTGAAACCGAACTGATATTGGTTTCCATCAAAATCATACGATAGATTTCTTCCTGCCCATAGCTATTAAAAACCTGAATCTGGTAGATATGTCCTAGTTCTTTTTTCTCTAACTTAATCTTATCCAAGCCCAAAAATCGATTTCCAGAAAGGAGCTGGGTAAAATTCTTATCAAAAAGAATGACTTCTGTGTTAGAACTGACATTGGGTTTTATCTCAGTCTTGCTAGTATCTGTAGCGGCATTTTCTAAATCTTTAATCTCTTCTGTTGCCCTATTTACTGCCAGCTGAATAACTGCCTGAGGATTTTCACTCAGTCCGTGGAGCTTATCATCCACTGAAGTATAGAGACTCGAGTGCATGACCTGCAAAATAATCAGAGTCATGGTAGAGAAAATCAAGGTAAAGACACCAAAGTTGCGGATAAAATAACTAAAGTCATCCGCATACCATGTTTTTTTTAGTTTACTGAACATCTTTTAAAATATACCCAACACTGCGCAAGGTTTGTAAATTCTCTGCAAAAGTGGTTCCTTTTAATTTCTTACGGACTTTTGAAACATAGACTTCGACAACCGAAATCGTTGTGTCACTATCAAATCCCCATAGACGATCAAAAATCTGCGTCTTAGGCAAAATAACATTTTGATTTTGAAGGAAATAAACCAATAAATCGAACTCTTTACCCAGCAATTCGACAGGAGTATCTTCAACCTTAACGGTATTGGTTGATAAATTGATGAGAATATCTCCATAAGATAGCGTATTTTCATTAAACTTGCCTGAACGTTTGAGAAGGGCCTGAATCCGCATCTTGAGTTCTTCTAGGTAGAAAGGCTTGGTCAGATAATCATCCGCTCCCAGTTCAAATCCATGTCCCTTGTCATCCAAACTTTCTTTGGCAGTCATGATCAGAACTGGTGTCGTAATTCCCTTTTCACGCAATTCTTTCAAGACTTGGAAGCCATTTTTTTCAGGTAACATTAAATCGAGCAAAATCAAGTCATAGACGCCACTTTCAGCTTCGTAGAGACCTTCTTCACCATCAAATACCTGCATGACATCCGCAAAATCGTCTAAAAAGTCAAATACTGAATTTGACAGGCCTAGGTCATCCTCAACCAATAAGATTTTTATCATGAGAAACTCCTCCTTATTAAAACCATTATACCAAATTTGCCTTAAAAAAAACTCAACTCCCTCTCACTTTAAGAGAGAAAGTTGAGTTTTTATTATTTTACGAATGTTTAAGCTTTCCCATATTGAAGAACGACTGCTTCCACTGCAGCTTTTTCACGGTTAATCAAGTCAACACGCGCTGCAATTTCCTTGATTCCCATACCGATGTTACGGCTAAGAGCAAGGTCAGAAAGTTGCGGTTCAAAGAATTCCTTGTACTCTGCCAAGCGTTGCTGAGTCTTAAATACGTGAGCAGGAAGGATAACAAAGCTATCAAAGCTCATATCTCCACCAAGAGCTGCCTTAATCCAAGCCCAGTTTTCACGCGCCCAAGACCAAGCTGTTTCCTGAGTTGCTTGATGAGCTAGGAATTGGTAATACCAAGCAGACAAGTCTTGTGGTTTCACCACAAATTTGTCCTTCCAAGAAGCAATCAAGGTTTGGATATTGTCCGCATCTGTACTATAGGCAAGAGCGGCTGCCAACTGACGTTTAAAGACAGCATCTGTTGCGTGCGTATAAGTATCAAGATAAAGTGCTAGCAAGTCTTTAGTCTCATGATGTTTCATCTCATTGATAAAGACTTGTGAGCGAATAGCTGCTGGAAGTCCTGCAAGCTGATCCTTGTGAGCTGCGAAGATTTGACTAGCGACTTGACTAGCTTCTGCATCATTTGAGCGAATCATCATAGAAATGGCTAACTGACGAACCAATTCATCCTCATCTGATTCTCCGTCTTTAGCTTCAAAACCAAGACGGTCATAGTTGTGACGAGCCAATTTAGCAACCAAGGCTTTGAAGGCTCTTTCAGCTTCTGTTCCTTCATCGATAAAGCGCTCAAGGGCAGAAATTACTTGAGAAACAGCTGAAACGACAAGGTAAGATTCTTCCTTAGCTAGTTTATCAAGAACTGGGAGCAAATCAGCATAAGAAATGTGTCCTGCTTCAGCAAGCAAGCGACGTTCTTGAACGATTTGCAGTTTACTTGTGTTATCAAGCTCAACTAGGTCAGCAAGAACTGCATCCAACAAGTCTCCTTGATAGTCTGTAATGTAGTGTGCTGTATTTTCAGTGTTGAGACGAAGTGCTGTTTTGTTTTCAGCAAGAAGGGCTGCGTAGCCAGGGATTTCGATGCTTTCAGTTTCGAGTGTATCAGGCAAGCCTTTCCAGTTGCTGTTTAGTGGCACAACCCAGAGACGGTTCTTGTCTTCGTGTTCACCAATAAAGAATTGTTTTTGTGAAATCTTTAAGACATCATTTTCAACTTTGACAGTGAGAACTGGATAACCAGGTTGTTCCAACCAAGAATCCATGAAGGCTGCAACATCACGTCCTGACGCTTGACCAAGGGCATCCCAAAGGTCACGACCAATTGTATTGCTGTATTGATGTTTTTCAAAGTAGGCATGCAAACCTTTGGCAAAATCAGCATCTCCTAGCCAACGGCGAAGCATGTGCATAAGACGGCTTCCTTTGGCATAGACGATAGCGCCATCAAAGAGCGTATTGATTTCATCTGGATGTTTAACTTCGACGTGAACAGACTGAACACCATCAGTCGCATCACGTTTCAAGGCAGACGGAACACCACCTGTTTGGAAATCTTCAAAGATATTCCAGCTTGGCTCAATGGCATCCACACAGACGTATTCCATCATATTAGCAAAGCTTTCATTGAGCCAAAGGTCATCCCACCATTTCATAGTAACAAGGTTACCAAACCATTGGTGAGCCAATTCATGGGCTACAACAAGGGCAACTTGTTGACGGCTGGCAAAGGTAGAGTTCTCATCCACAACCAAGTAAACTTCACGGTAGGTCACCAGACCCCAGTTTTCCATAGCTCCAGCTGAGAAGTCAGGAAGGGCGATGTGGAGAGATTGAGGGATTGGGTACTTAACTCCATAGTAATCTTCGTAAAACTCGATTGAGCGAACAGCGATATCCAGTGAGAAATCAAGGTTAGATAGTGGGTGGGCTTTGGTTGAGTAGACACCTACAAGGGTACCGTTTTTAGTTTTAGCCGTCACACCTTGCAAATCACCCGCAACAAAGGCTAACAAGTAAGAAGACATGCGAGGTGTTGTCTCAAACTTCCAGATACCTGTTTCCTTACGGTTTTCAGCATCGATTTCTGGCATGTTAGACAAGGCCAATTCACCTTCTGCTTGGTCAAAACGTAGAGAAAGGTCAAAAGTCGCTTTGGCTTCAGGTTCATCCACACATGGGAAGGCTTCGCGCGCAAAATGGCTCTCGAACTGAGTAGACAAGACCTCCTTCTTGACTCCATCAACTGTGTAGTAAGAAGGATAAATCCCTGTCATGTTATCTGTAATTTTTCCTGAGAAAGAGATAACCACTTCAACTTGACCTGCTTCTGCAAGTTCAAAATGAAGGGCTTCATTTTCATGGTCAACTGTAAATGGACGAGCTTGACCTGCAACTTCTATAGAAGCGATTTCCAAGTCTTTTTGGTGGAGGGAAATACGGTCACTCTGTGCTTGACCAGTGATGGTCACCTTACCAGAAAACGTCTTGGTCTCACGACTCAAGTCTAAAAATAAATCATAATGTTCAGGAACAAATTGCTTAATAAAATGTTCAACTGCTTGCATAGTTTTCTCCTATTCTAAGTTTAAGAGCTAGAGCTCTTCTTCAAACAAACTTATTATAACATGTTTTGCCTAAGAAAAAAGGATTGGACAGCGATTTCCAAAACTTTCTTCCTTCTGCAGTCTACAGTGGGTAGACCTTGCGAAATTCTTCTAAAACAACCTTGCTTTCAGGTCTAAAAGTCAGTCCTGCTTCGCCCAAGCAGTCTGTGAAAAAGTCCTCATGAACCTGACGCCAATAAGCTAAAGATTTGTCTCCCTCACCTTCCTTATAGGCATGGTCAGCAGAAACTTGATTAAAAGGTTCAACAGAAACCTTTGTAATTTCAACAATACAGACAGCCTGATTTTGACTGTCTAAAATGACGTCAAAGGTTCCTACTTGCGGAAGGGGTTCATCTTCTAGTGCGTAGAGGTCATAGGCTGACGCTGTTGCTGTCTTTTCTCCTTTTAAAACCAAATCTGCCAAGAGATCTGCTTCCACTCCAAAAGCCCAAGCATCGATTTCATCTCCAATCGAAGGATTGATTTTCTTGTAGGCATTCCACATTTCTTGCGGTGTCATAGGTATCTCCTTTGTAATTTTTTACTTTCTTCTTTTACACGTTTGAGGTGGTCTGGATGGCCAATTTCTAAATCAAAAATCTCCGGAATAGAGCTATAATGGAGAATGCATTCGATATCCATCTGATTCATTTTTTGTATGAAAGAATCATTCAGATAGCCTGCTACAGCAAAATCAATCTTGTTCTTCCTTGCTTTATCCTTCATCTGTCTCAACATATCTAACATAATTGGACTTTCCATATTATGCCATTGACTGTTTCTCACAGTCGCAAAAACAAAGGAAGTCAAATCATTCATTCCAACTACAATCTTTGAAATGCCCGTTTCCAGTATCCTGTCTAAGTCAAAATAGGCTGACGGTAATTCAATCATAGTGCCGACTTTACCAGTAAAGCCATACTGACGCAATACTGTAATAGCTTGCTTTAACTGCTCAGCATCATTGACAAAAGGAAAGATAACAGATAGATTGGGATTGGTTTGATAAACTTCTGTAACAACATTTGCTTCAGCCTGAAATTCATTCGGACACGCCAGTAAACGCCTAGTCCCTCTATAGCCAAACAAGGGATGCCCTTCGTCAAAATACTCTTTAGTCCCCACTAAACAATTAGCTTCTGTATTCGTTAATTCAGAAAAACGATACCAAACTTTTTCATCTGAGTACAGGGAGCAGATAGTCTCTAGATAATCTTTTACAAATTGCTGACAACTTGGTAATAGTATGTTTTGGTTGAGCTCTCTCAACAAATATTCCCCACGAATCATGCCGACGTGGTGAAATAGTTGAGGATAAATTTTTTCATCAAGTTTTTCGCCACTAAAGGCAAGTTGATTTCTCATGTCCATTCACCTCGTCTTAAAAGATATAATATCATATATAATTATATGGAATTTTCCTCTAGTTCAAAAGCTTCATAAGGTTCAATTAACTCATATCCTAAAAATTCTGCTACTTTTTTGGAAGCCTCGTTATGAGCATCCCAAAGTGGAAACATATCTCTATTTAAACTCTCTAGAATCATTGCAGCACCAAGCTTTTTAGCAAATCCATTTCCTTGTTCGTTTGGTCTAGTTGCAACTTCCACTTCAACTGCTCCACGGTAAACTAACCCTGAGGAAATTCCAGCAATCAGTTCATTATTTTTAAGAATCACAAAGCCAAATCCACCTTTTAAAACAAAATCCTGATAGGACTCAAAATCCCCCTGTAAATCTTGTGACCATTCTTCCTCAGAAAAGCAGTTATAAATATGATTATCAATAGGCACAATATTGTAATCTTCCTCTAAATGAGTAACTAGATCATTTAGAAATTTAACTTGAAAATTTGCCTTATCTTTAAAAGAATAGCGAGTAAAAGAATTTAGCCCCACTTTTCGATGCAGAAAATCTTGCCAATTAGTATTTTCTGAAATAATAATCTTATAATCTAAACCATATTTTCTAACAAAATCTTCCCAAAATCTGGAATCCAACTCCCCTGCCAGGTATAGAAAATTCCCAACATCATAAAAGCTTGTTGTCCTATCATTGTTTCGGTAGACAGTTCCAATTTGAGATTTAAGACCATAGAGAACCATATTTTTCTTCCATGTTTTAAATAGTTCCATTATCCCCCTACTTCACCTTCCAATTCATGTAAGAGGTCTTGTCCAATTCTGGAAATCCTAATAACTCTGCTTTGATCTTCAAGACTAACTGCGATGCATTCTCTTCTGTGATTTCTTGAATATCCATCCAAATCCTCCTACTTCAAAGACCAGCCACCATCTATTGTCAAAATTTGCCCCTGCATGGCAGATGCCTTTCCACTGGCCAAAAAGAGACTGACTTCTGCCACTTCCTCTGGTTTAATCCAGCGCTTGATTGGTGTTTCACTAGCAACCCAGTCAGCTAAGCCGCCTGGCTCAAAATCCGCAGCGGTCATAGCCGTCTTGACTGCTCCCGGAGCGATACCAAAGACCTGAATCCCAGCCTCAGCATAGTCTAAAGCCAACTGCTTAGTAAAGCCAGCCAAAGCATGCTTAGAGGAAGTATAGGCGTGACCACCTCCACCTGCTAGGCTAGAAGCAATGGAACACATATTGATGATGATTCCCTTTTTATTTTCCAGCATTTGTGTCAAATAATAGCGAGTCAACTCAACAGGAGTCACATAGTTAATTTCAAAAATCTCTTGAATTTCCTGGGCTGATTGTTCCAATAGGGGTTTATAAGCATCCAACACTCCAGCAGTATTGCACAAAATATCTACCTGAGGACACCAGTCAAAAATTGGCTCCAAGTCCAAGGTTAAATCTCTCTGTAAAAAGTGAAAATCACCCTCTAAGAGTGGATTTTTATCTTGGTCAACTCCATAAACTTGATAACCATTTTCTAAAAAGAGTCGAGCCTGAGCCAGACCAATGCCTGAACTCACTCCTGTAATGAGTACACGCTTAGTCATGCACTTCTACCCAATCCGTCGCCAAAACATCACAAGGTGTCGGGCTCCACATGGAAAATCCTTCTCCTTCGCCAGAAACGTTAATCAAAAAATAAGGAGTTACCTCTAAAGCCACACCATTTTGTTCGATGGTGTCAAAAAGTTGGACATAGTTTTCAGCACCTCCCCAACCAGTACGTACGTATTTTTTCTTAGCCTTTAATCCAGGCAGGATCTCTTCAAATGTCATGTTTTTCTCCTTTAATATCAATAATTCTCCCCTTCATTATAACAAAAAAACCGCTTTGAAACGGCTTTTTGACTGTGATTTATTTACATCTGCTTCTACTTACGGCAAATTATTCCCTGCTGCAAGATAAATTTCATACCATTCTTTTCTTGTTAAGCTAAAGTTTGCCGCTTGGCTAACTTCTCTCAAATGCTTAGGATTTGTTGTACCTACGACTGCCTGCATTTTTGCTGGATAACGCAATATCCAAGAAATGGCAATAGTTGAAGAAGTTACTCCATATTTAATAGCTAAACGCTCAAGTACTTGATTTAAAGCTTGAAATTTCTCATTGCCAACAAAATTCCCTCTAAAATACCCGAATTGTAAGACAGACCATGCTTGAATGACCACATCGTGTAATTTGCAATATTCAAAAATGCTGCCATCTCGCATAGCTGCTTGACTATCTTCCATATTAACATGAAAACCTGATTCGAATCCTGGAGTAAAAGCCGCACTCAATTGTAGCTGATTAACAGCTAACGGCTGCTTGACATCTTTTTTAAGCAACTCCATCATCATGGGATTTTGATTAGAAACTCCAAAATTTCGAACCTTACCTTGTTTATAAAGGAAATCAAAGGCTTCTGCTACTTGGTCAGATTCCATCAAAGCATCTGGTCGATGAAGAAGCAAACTATCTAAATAATCAACCTGCAATCTTTCTAAAATCCCATCAACTGATTGTAATATATACTCTTTTGAAAAATCAAAATAGGTAAATTCTTCTATGCGAATGCCACATTTGGACTGAATCCACATCTTTTCTCTTAAATCTGGACGATTTTTTAGGACAAGACCTAACAGTTCTTCACAACGACCACGACCATATATATCAGCCAAGTCAAAAGCATTGATTCCAACAGAAAGTGCTGTTTCTACAAGCTCTTCAACTTCTTTTACAGACTTATCTTTTATTCTCATCATTCCGAGAACAATTTCTGATAATTCTTTGTCATCTTGACCAAGAGTTATGTATCTCATCAAATTTTTCTCCTTTAATTTCTAACATTCTTCCCTTCATTATAACAAAAAACCGCTTTGCAACGGCTTTTTGGCTATATTTCACTCCATTTTATCTTCTTAAACCCACGGAACAAGAGAAAAATGCCAATAAAAAGAACAGCTAAAGGAATGAATTTTGTAAGGAAAACATTTGAAATGCCCATCCACGCATAATAACGGAGCAGAGAACCTACAATAAGGTGGGCAATAATCATACTGACAAAGGGACGAAAGACCGCTTCTTTCCAATTCCAAATACTGATGACTAGAGAAAGCGTAAAGACAAGGAAACTATCCCAGGGAGCAGGAAGATAAAAGGCTCCTTCTTGTACAAAACTTCCTATTCCTACATATCCCAGAACAACTAGCAGAACAAGAATCCCAACGATAATATAGGTGCTAATTTTCATTTTAGGAGAATCTTGGACTAAACTTTTTCGTAAAATTGTAGCCACAAACCCAAATCCAATCAGAAAAAGAAGAAGTTGCCCTAAAAAAGTAAGCAAATTGACTGTTAAGAGAGGACCTTTAGAAAAATCACCCAGTAGATGATAGTAACGTAATATCGCTAGGACAAAAATTGGCGTCAAAAGGGACTCCTTGATAGAACTGCGTGGTGCTTCCTTGAGAATCTCTTTCATTATTTTTTTAGGATTCTTACCTAAATAATCCTCTGCACTCATGCCATCTCGTTCTGCTTCTGAGAAATCTAACATCATCAAATAAATCTGCTCTCTGAGATAGTCCTCATCATAGAGAAATCCAGCAAGATTAAAACTATCCCACAGTTCCTCAAAATACTGCTGATTCTCCTCAGAAAACTCATGCAGCAAAGCGCTTGTTTCTTCGTAATACTTCATTTTCTTCATGGTTTAACCCCCATTCTTAATTCCTTCTACTTTTTGACTCAAATCGTCCCATTGTTGCCAAAAGACCGAGACACGCTCTTCTCCTTCTTTAGTTAACGAAAAATACTTCCGATCTGGACCATCTGGCGACGGACGCATGTCGCCTCTTATCCATTGATTTTTTTCTAACTTTTGCAACAAAGGATAAATAGTTCCCGGAACAATGGTGTCAAATCCAGCCTCTCGCAAAGTTTGAACCAACTCATAACCATATCGCTCTTTTTGACCAATCATATCCAAGACACAACCTTCAAGAACACCTTTTAATAGTTGAGTTTCCTTCATCCCTTCTCCCTTCTATCTATTTTGTAATACCTACTAGTTGTTTCATCTATAAAATACCACTTTCACACTAGTTTGTAAAGCATAATAGTTAATGCTCTTCGAAAATCTCTTCAAACAACGTCAGCGTCGCCTTGCCGTAGATATGGTTACTGACTTCGTCAGTTCTATCCACAACCTCAAAACAGTGTTTTGAGCTGACTTCGTCAGTCTTATCTACTACCTCAAAACGATGTTTTGAGCAACCTGCGGCTAGCTTCCTAGTTTGCTATTTGATTTTCATTGAGTGTAAATAAAAAACAGAACTAGCATGAACTAGTCCTGTCTACTTTTAGCCAATCACACTTCCATTCGGTACAGCTGGGTCAACTGTGAGAAGGGTTAATTGTCCATCATGTTCAGCTGAGAGGATCATCCCTTGACTGACATATTTCTTCATCATTTTACGTGGTTTGAGGTTAGCAACGATTTGAACTTTTTTGCCGACCAATTCTTGTTCATTTGGATAGTATTTGGCAATTCCTGAAAGGATTTGACGATCTTCACCATCCCCAGCATCCAGGCGGAATTGGAGCAACTTATCTGAACCTTCTACTTTAGACACTTCTTTGACTTCTGCGACACGGATTTCGATCTTGTCAAAGTCTTCAAACTTGATTTCTTCCTTGTTTAGTTTGAGTTCAACTTCGTCTGGGTTCCATTCTTTTTCGACAGCTGGCTTGTTGCCTTCCATTTGTTCCTTGATATAGGCGATTTCTTCTTCCATATCCAGACGTGGGAAGATTGGTGTTCCTTTGGCAACTACAGTCACATCTGCTGGGAAGTCAGCCAAGCTCAAGTTCTCAAGGCTAGAAACTTCTGCTAGACCAAGTTGAGTCAAGACTGCACGACTGGTCTCCATCATAAATGGTTCAATCAAGTGAGCAACGACACGAAGGCTAGCTGCCAAGTGGCTCATGACACTTGCCAATTGGTCACGAAGAGCTTCATCCTTGGCCAAGACCCATGGTGCGGTCTCATCGATGTATTTATTGGTACGAGAGATCAGAGTCCAGACTGCTTCAAGAGTACGTGGGTAGTCAACTGCTTCCATGTGTGTATGGTAGTCAGCGATTGATTGTTCTGCAACCTCAGTAAGAGCATGGTCAAACTCTGTCACACCTTCCACATAGGATGGAATTTGCCCATCAAAGTACTTGTTAATCATAGAAACAGTACGGTTGAGGAGGTTTCCAAGGTCATTGGCCAATTCGTAATTGATACGGCCTACATAGTCTTCTGGAGTGAAGGTTCCATCTGAACCAACCGGAAGGCTACGCATGAGGTAGTAACGAAGTGGATCTAGTCCAAAACGCTCTATCAACATTTCAGGATAGACAACATTCCCTTTAGACTTAGACATCTTACCGTCTTTCATGACAAACCAACCATGACCAATCAAACGTTCTGGCAATTTGATATCCAACATCATAAGAAGGATTGGCCAGTAGATTGAGTGAAAACGAAGGATGTCTTTTCCAACCATATGGAAGACTGTTCCGTTCCAGAACTTGTCAAAGTTAGCGTGTTCGTCTTGATCGTAGCCAAGAGCTGTCACATAGTTGAGTAGAGCATCAAACCAAACATAGACAACGTGTTTTGGATTTGATGGGACTGGTACTCCCCATGTAAAGGTTGTACGAGATACCGCCAAATCCTCCAAACCTGGCTCGATGAAGTTGCGCAGCATTTCATTCAGACGACCATCTGGAGTGATAAATTCAGGATGGGCCTTGAAAAATTCCACCAAACGGTCTTGGTATTTGCTGAGGCGAAGGAAGTAAGACTCTTCAGATACCCATTCCACTTCGTGTCCTGACGGAGCGATTCCTCCGGTTACATTTCCAGCTTCGTCACGGAAAACTTCTGCAAGCTGGCTTTCTGTAAAGAATTCCTCATCTGAAACTGAATACCAACCAGAGTATTCACCCAAATAGATGTCATCTTGAGCCAGCAAGCGTTCAAAGACTTGTGCGACAACTTTTTCATGGTAGTCATCAGTTGTACGGATAAATTTATCGTATGAGATATCTAGTAATTGCCAGAGTTCTTTGACTCCAACTGCCATCCCATCAACATAAGCTTGAGGTGTAATGCCAGCTTCTTCTGCTTTCTGCTGGATTTTCTGACCGTGCTCATCAAGACCTGTCAGATAAAAGACATCGTAACCCATCAGGCGTTTGTAACGTGCTAGGACATCACATGCGATAGTTGTGTAGGCAGAACCGATATGAAGTTTACCAGATGGATAGTAAATCGGCGTTGTAATATAAAAATTCTTTTCAGACATAATTTTTCCTTTCCAGGCAAATGAAACCTGTTTTTCTAACACTTCATTATATCACATTTTTACTGATTTTCGATAGGGAAATCCATACAAAAACAAGATAGACGAGTGTCCATCTTGTTTTTCATCTTGATTATCTTATTCATAACGAAGGGCTTCAATTGGATCAAGTTTCGATGCCTTGTTGGCTGGCAAAACTCCAAAAATCATACCCACGCTAGCCGAAACTGCAAGACTAAATAGGGCAACTGGAATTGATACTCCAACTTCTATACCCGCAATCAAACCTTGCAGTAACAAACCTGCTAAGGCAGTTAAACCACTTGCAATTGTCAAGCCAATTAATCCACCTAACAAGGTCAAAATCATAGATTCAATCAAAAACTGGATTAAAATATTGGCACGAGTTGCACCCAAAGCCTTACGGAGACCAATCTCACGGGTACGCTCTGTAACAGAAACCAGCATAATGTTCATAACACCAGTTCCTCCAACAAAGAGAGAAATTCCTGCAATGGCACTAATAATCGTCGTCATAAAACTAAACGATTGTTGAACTTCTGCAAATGCAGCTGACTCATCTGATACTTGATATTCTCCCTGTTGCAAGCCAGCAAGCTCTGTCATTTTTCGTGCTAATTCTGGACCCAGAGTTTGAGTCAAGCTTGTGTCATTCACTCGAAAGACAATATTAGCTATTTCATCTACATTAAAATTCGCAGCAAGGGAAGTATTTGTAGTAATGGGCAAGCCACCAAAACCATATATTTTTGAACGTTTAGCCTCTGGACTAGTATAAACCCCAATGACCCGGTAACTAAATCCATTGACTTCTACAACCTTGTTAATAGCCTCTTGAGGAGAGCCAAATAAACTAATGGACAATTCTTCATCAAGCAAAATAACACTTGCAAATTCTTTGAAATCTTGCTCTCTCAGACTACGACCTGCAATGATTTCATTCTTAACAGCGTCCATATAGGTTCTATTCCCGCCTGTCAAATTGGCATTTTCAACCTTTTTATCTTTATAAGTCAAGATGGCGTTAGTTGAGTTGGTTACATAGTAATTATCCACTCCCTTGAGTTTGGCTGCCTCTTTAACCCAGGATTCTTGCGGTTTTGGCGGTTCAACATGAACTTCCTCTTCTTTTCCAGAAACCGTAAAAGCTGATTGTTTCTGAGTAAAAGACCCATCTTTACTTTTTTTAGAAGAGAAAAAGACACTAATATTCTTCTGAGATTTGGTCATATCTTTGTTGAGTTGACGAGATAGGGAATCACCCAGAGCCATAATCACAACAACTGATGAAACACCGATAATAATCCCAATCATGGTAAGCAAAGAACGCATCTTGTGAGCCATAATAGATGAAAAGGCAAATTTCAGATTCTGCATCTTAGTTTTCCTCCTTTTCTAACTGAACACTATCAGATGAAATAACTCCATCGCGAATGACAATCTGACGTTTGGCATAAGCAGCTATTTCAGGCTCATGCGTTACCATGATAATGGTTTTTCCTTCTTTGTTCAAGTCAACCAATAGTTGCATAATTTGATTTCCTGTTTTGGTATCCAAGGCTCCTGTCGGTTCGTCTGCTAAGATAATAGAAGGATTGTTTACCAAGGCACGCGCAATAGCCACACGTTGTTTTTGACCACCAGATAATTCCGAAGGCAAATGGTGACTACGCTCAGTCAATTCAACCTTGTCTAAATAATCCTCAGCCAACTTGCGACGTTTTGAAGCCGAAACTCCTGCATAAATCAAGGGCAATTCTACATTTTGCAGAGCATTGAGTTTGGATAGAAGAAAGAACTGCTGAAAGACAAATCCGATTTGTTGGTTGCGAACCTTAGCTAGTTGTTTTTCACCCAATCCAGCCACTTCTTGACCTTCAAGATAATACTCTCCACTAGTTGGTGTATCCAACATCCCAATCGTATTCATGAGAGTAGACTTACCAGAACCAGATGGTCCCATAATGGCAACAAACTCACCCTCATTCACTTCTAGGTTGATATTTTTGAGAACCTGCAGTTCTTGGTCACCGTTACGGTAGCTTCTGCAGATATTTTTTAGACTAATTAGTTGCTTCATCAGCCTTCACCTCTTTTCCTTCCTCTAGAGAAGACGTTGGGTTACTGATGACCTTGACTCCATTTGTCAGACCTGAAGTGATTTCTTGGTTGTCTGCATCAGCATTTCCCAAACCAACTTCCACTTTCTTGGCCTTTTTCTGCTCGTCAAGCACCCAGACATAGTTCTTATCATTTTCAGTCACAACACTTGTTAGAGGAACCAAAATGGCTTTACTCTTATTTTTGACCTCAACACTTACTGAGAATCCTTGTTTCAAATCACCGATTTCACTTGTAACATCGATGGTATATGGATATTTAGAACCAGAATTACCAGAAGCTGCGGCAGCTGGACTAGCTGCTTCACCATTGTTTTTAGGATAGTCAGAAATATAGCTTAATTTCCCAGTCCATTTTTTATCAGGATACACTTTAGAAGTAAAGCTTACTTCTTGACCTACAGATAGGTTGGCGAGGTTATATTCAGATAATTCTCCCTTAACTTGCAAGTTTTCATTACTTACGACATGAACGACTACTTGGCTAGCTCCTGTTGGAGATTTAGAAACATTGTGGTTGACTTCGACCACAGTTCCCTCTAGGGTACTGAGAACCGTCATTGCATCTAACTGACTTTGAGCCTTACTTAATTGTGCTGCTGCATCTGCACGAGCATCACGGGCATCACCCAACTGAGCGTCAATAGAAGCAACAGAATTTCCAGCCACTGGAGTTGGGCTTTGCACCGTTGCATCTTCTCCTCCTGCTGGCGCAGAGGCTTGAGGAGCCGGAGCTGAAGCGGCTTCATTTCGTGCTTGATTGAGTTCATTGATATGACGATCTGCCTTAGCTACTGCCCGACTCGCTGAATCATAGGCCGCCTGGGCTTCTGAACTACTGTACTTGACTAAAGCCTGCCCTTCACTGACTTTATCACCCACAGAAACAAGGATTTCATCTAAATCTCCCTTACTAGCATCAAAATAAACATATTGTTCATTTTTTGCTGTTACTGTCCCTGACAATAAAACAGAGGATGCCACGCTTCCTTCCTTGGCAACAACAAGATGAGTAGCCTCATCTTTTACAGCAGTCTGAGATGGTTGTCTAAAGAGCAAAATCCCCCCAGCACCTAATACAACTACACTCGCAGCACCGATTGCTGCATACAATTGCCACTTTTTAGCTTTACCATTCTTTTTCATAATGAAACTCCTTTTTGATTTAAAGTTCTTAACAATATTATACAAAAATTATCAATTTGAAACAATAACATTTCAGAACGAAATAATGACATTTCAGGATTTAATTATTGTTCGGATTTTATTTTTGTTATTGTACTAGTTATATCATACACTTTATTTTTCCTTTTTGCAAGCCTTTTCTTTAATTTTTTTGAACGTAGCAGATTTTTGCAATCACATCAAAAAAAAGATAGAATATGACTATCAAAAATGACACTCTACTATTTAAAAGAGTACAAAGGAGTTTTCAATGAGAGAATACGATATCATTGCTATCGGTGGAGGTAGCGGAGGAATTGCTACCATGAACCGTGCTGGTGAACACGGAGCCAAAGCGGCCGTTATTGAGGAAAAGAAATTAGGTGGAACCTGTGTTAACGTCGGTTGTGTTCCGAAAAAAATCATGTGGTACGGGGCGCAAATCGCTGAGACTTTCCATCAATTTGGAGAAGACTACGGCTTTAAGACTACTGATCTTAACTTTGACTTTGCAACCCTACGTCGCAATCGTGAAGCCTACATTGATCGCGCTCGTTCTTCTTATGATGGCAGTTTTAAACGTAACGGTGTAGACTTAATTGAAGGTCATGCTGAATTTGTAGATTCTCATACTGTCAGCGTAAATGGTGAACTGATTCGTGCTAAACATATCGTGATTGCGACAGGTGCCCATCCAAGTATTCCTAATATTCCTGGTGCTGAGCTAGGTGGCTCTTCTGATGATGTATTTGCTTGGGAAGAATTGCCAGAGTCAGTTGCTATTCTAGGCGCTGGTTATATCGCCGTTGAATTGGCTGGCGTACTCCACACTTTTGGTGTCAAGACAGACCTCTTTGTTCGCCGTGATCGCCCTTTACGTGGTTTTGATTCCTACATCGTTGAAGGTTTGGTCAAGGAAATGGAAAGAACAAACTTACCACTTCATACTCACAAAGTCCCTGTCAAGTTAGAAAAAACTGCTGAAGGCATTACCATTCATTTTGAAGATGGTACTAGTCACACAGCTAGCCAAGTTATCTGGGCTACGGGTCGCCGTCCAAACGTTAAGGGCTTGCAACTTGAAAAAGCTGGAGTCACTCTGAACGAACGTGGCTTTATCCAAGTGGATGAATACCAAAATACTGTTGTTGAAGGAATCTACGCTCTAGGTGATGTAACAGGTGAAAAGGAACTGACTCCAGTTGCTATCAAGGCTGGGCGTACCCTATCTGAACGTCTCTTTAACGGAAAAACAACTGCTAAAATGGACTACTCAACTATTCCAACCGTTGTCTTTTCACATCCTGCTATCGGAACGGTTGGATTGACCGAAGAGCAAGCTATTAAAGAATACGGTCAAGACCAAATCAAGGTTTACAAATCAAGCTTTGCATCTATGTACTCTGCCGTTACTAGCAATAGACAAGAATCCCGTTTCAAATTGATCACAGCTGGTTCAGAAGAAAAAGTTGTCGGACTTCATGGAATTGGCTATGGTGTTGATGAAATGATTCAAGGATTTGCTGTTGCTATCAAAATGGGAGCAACCAAGGCTGACTTTGATGCAACTGTGGCAATTCACCCAACTGCATCTGAAGAATTTGTAACCATGCGTTAATCGAAATAAAAGAAGCTGATACAACTGTGTCTGCTTCTTTTTTGATGTTTTCGAATCAACAAAACAATTACCCACCCCTTAACCAGTAAGCAAAATCGGCTGTTACAGTTTTTGTTATCTTATTTTTAAAAATTGGTTGACAATGATTACTCTACGAGTATAATAGTTACTATACATTATAAAAGAGGTTAACTATTTTGAAAAAAGCTCACGTTTATGCTATCCCTGCTATTGGGGCTGCTCTCATTGCTGTTTTAGCACAAATCAGTCTTCCAATTGGACCCGTCCCCTTCACTCTGCAAAACTTTGCAATCGGCTTGATTGCTACTGTCTTTAGACCCAGAGAGGCTGTACTTTCTGTTGGACTTTATCTTCTTCTAGGTGCCATCGGTCTTCCTGTTTTTGCAGGAGGTGGAGCTGGATTGCAGGCGTTGGTTGGTCCCACTGCAGGCTATCTTTGGTTTTATCTTGTATACTCTGGACTTACTTCTTCCCTAACTAACAGCAAGAGTGGTGTTGTCAAGATTTTTCTTGCCAACCTCTTGGGTGATGCCCTTGTCTTTATCGGAGGGATTCTTAGCTTGCATTTCCTAGCTGGAATGGCATTTGAAAAAGCTCTTGTTGTGGGGGTATTTCCCTTTATCATCCCAGATCTTGGTAAAATTATTGCTATTAGTATTATTAGCCGTCCACTACTTCAACGCCTTAAAAATCAGGCTTACTTTGCTAACTAAAAAAGGATATCGAGTTGCCATGACTCAATATCCTTTTCTTTCATTTTAAAAACTTAGTTGCCTTTAAAAGCATCCACCATCGTTTGAAATTCTTCATTGGAGAGAGTAATCCCTTTGCCCATTTTAGTATGATCTGGACTCCAAGCACGAATATCAAACTTTGCAGGGGCACCATTAAAGCTCACACGGTTGATTTCCTTGGTCCAACCTTTTTCGTTTTCAGAAAGAGTCAACAAGTGCTCTTCGATTTCAAATGTAAATTCTGCCATTTTCTTCTCCTTTTTTAGCTTTCATCTGATTATTCGTAAAATCTTGTAGATTTTAGGAAAATTTTATATAATATTGATATAAAAGAAGGGAGGCCAATATGAGACATAAATTCCAGCAAGTTCTAGGTAAAATACATGACTTTTTAAATGGACATGACCAACCAGACCAGACTGAAAGCAACTCCTTTACAGCCACTATTGAAGAGGCTATCCAGAAACAAACCGCTGTTCACCTTATCTTGTCAGAGACAAGTTTTACAGGTGACATCATCAAATACGATCAGCAAGGACAGCAAATTATTGTGAAAAATTTTGCCAAAAATGTGACCCGTATTATCCGCATAAGCGATATTCAACGCCTGCGATTTGTCCCTTCAACTGTCCAAACAGCCCAAAAAAATAGATTTAAGAAAGAGTGAGATGTAGTTGCTTCATCCCACTCTTTTTTCTTAGCGAATTTGTTCAAAATGTAAATGAACTGCGATATGATCTCCATAACCACTTCTTTCCAAGTC
The DNA here is from genome assembly GCA_963515455.1 of Streptococcus mitis. Taxonomy (GTDB): domain Bacteria; phylum Bacillota; class Bacilli; order Lactobacillales; family Streptococcaceae; genus Streptococcus; species Streptococcus mitis_DN. Next base: position 57,871 of record CAUPXP010000008.1, read on the forward strand.
ACGTTGTAGACGATAGGAAATGTAGTGTTCTGCAATGGTAATGTAACCTGCACCCAATAAACGATGTTCAACCATAGATTGAATCATACTGATAGTCGCACGTTCCACCTTGGCCTCTTCCAAATCCAAAACCACTTTCTTAGTGACTTGTGCAAGGTTTTGACGCAAATCATCTGTCAATACATAGACAGTCTGGGCTGCCTTTAAGATGGCTTGGTAAATCTTATCTGGATTAAATTCAGCAATTTCTCCATCACGTTTGATTACTTGCATAGGTTTCTCCTTTATTCTTTGTTTTCTTTAATTTCTGCCAGCATTTTTTCTTCTTCTGCTGTCAGTTGATAATCTTCAAGCAAATCCGGTCTGCGCTCGTAGGTTTTCTTTAAACTCTCATACAGGCGCCACTGACGAATCTTTTCATGGTGCCCGCTCATCAGAACATCTGGGACAACCATGCCTCGATAATCATAGGGACGTGTGTACTGAGGGTATTCAAGAAGGCCTGAAGAAAAACTATCATCTTGGTGGCTAGACTCCTTGCCAATCACTTCTGGAATCAGGCGTACCGTAGCATCAATCATGGTCATAGCCGCCAACTCTCCACCAGTCAAGACATAGTCGCCCAAAGAAATCTCATCTGTCACCAAGGTCTTGATCCGCTCATCATAGCCCTCATAGTGACCGCAGATAAAGATAAGTTCTTCCTCTTGGGCCAAATCCTCAGCATAAGCCTGATCAAACTGCTTTCCAGCAGGATCAAGGAGAATGACGCGCGGATTTTTCTTTTCAATAGCATCAAAGGCATCGAAAATGGGTTGGGCTCGGAGCAACATCCCCTGACCGCCTCCGTAGGGCTCATCGTCTACATGGCGGGCCTTTTCAGCATTTTCTCGGAAGTTATGATACTGGATATCTAAGAGCCCTTTTTCTCGAGCCTTTCCAACGATTGAATGCTCCAGTGGAGAAAACATCTCTGGAAAGAGGGTTAAAATATCAATTTTCATCGTCTAACCCTTCTAAGATTTCCACATCGACGCGGTTATTTGGAATATCAACATTGAGAACTACTGGTGGGATATAAGGCAATAACAAATCACGCTTGCCTTTTCGCTTGACCACCCAGACATCGTTGGCACCTGGTTGCAGGATTTCCTTGATGGTTCCAATCAAGTTATCACCCTCATAGACTTCCAAACCGATAATCTCGTGATAATAAAATTCACCATCGTCTAGGTCATTCAAATCTTCCTCAGCAACCTTGAGACTGTATCCCTTGTACTTTTCGATAGCGTTGATATGGTACATATCTTTGAATTTAATAATGTCAAAGTTCTTCTGTTTACGGTGGCTAGCGATGGTCACTGTTTGGACAAACTGATCTTTTTCATCAAACAAGGCCAGCTCAGATCCTTTTTTAAACCGTTCTTCTGCAAAATCCGTCACAGACAAGACTCGCATCTCACCCTGTAACCCCTGCGTATTGACGATTTTCCCAACATTAAAGTAGTTCATCTTGTCTCCTGTAGTCTATTTCTACCCTTTATTTTATCACGTTCCAAGAATTTTCACAAGTTGGAGGAAGGCGACAACATCTCTACTTCCCTTCAAAATCATGTTTATGCTGGTAGTTAATGGATGCAATTTGGTCTTTCTCAAAAATAGTCTTGGTAAGGTCAATATGATTAATAGCTCCTATTGCGACGGTGTAGTGAATGATATCAGCCAGTTCTTTTGCTAGTTCCTCGTTCGAATCTTGAACTCCCTCTTTTCTACCAGAACGACCATTCAAAACCTCAGCTACTTCTCCGACTTCCTCTACTAACTTCATAAAGAGACCTTCCTCAGTTCGAGAATACTGGTAATGTTCGAGTAATACTCTTCGAAAATCTCTTCAAACTACGTCAGCTTCACCTTGCCGTACTCCAGTACAGCCTGCGGCTAGCTTCCTAGTTTGCTCTTTGATTTTCATTGAGTATAACTAGTCTTGTAATTGTCTAAACGTTAAATATTTCATATCCTGCTCCTCGCAAAAAAGCGAGACATTCGTCCCGCTCTTCTTATTTTTCATCAATAACGATTCTTACTTTTTTGTCTTCAGTTGGGACAGAGTAGACAATCGTTCTTATCGCAGAAATAGTGCGACCCTTACGACCGATTACACGACCCACATCGCTTTGATCAAGATCCAAATGATATTCCAAAAATTCTGGTGTATCTTCAATCTTGATAGTTAAGGCATCTGGTTGTGAAATCAAGGGTTTCACAATCGCAATAATGAGATTTTCAATCGTATCCATCTGTCAACCTACTTTAAACTTATTTTGAGAATTTAGAATCGTGGAATTTCTTCAATACACCTTCTTTTGAAAGGATGTTGCGAACTGTATCTGAAGGTTGAGCTCCATCAGCCAACCATGCAAGAACGCGGTCTTCTTTCAAAGTTACTTGGTTTTCAGCAACAAGTGGGTTGTAAGTTCCAACTGTTTCAATGAAACGTCCGTCACGTGGTGAACGTGAATCTGCTACGTTGATACGGTAGAAAGGTTTTTTCTTAGAACCCATACGAGTCAAACGGATTTTAACTGCCATTTTTAAAGTCTCTTTTCTTATTTTTTATTTCGGTGAAATAGCTGAGCTATTTAGCACATGTTCTATTATAGCAGATTTCTGGCAGGTGTCAAGAAAAAAACTTGACAGACTATGAAATTTTTAAACCATTTATAAATTTTTTAGAAGTAGGAAATAAATGTTTGAAAGAAGCTAGCCGTGAATACTATTTTATACTCAATGAAAATCAAAGAGCAAACTAGGAAGCTAGCCGCAGGCTGTACTTGAGTACGGCAAGGCAAAGCTGACGTAGTTTGAATTTGATTTTCGAAGAGTATTAGAAACATTTTATAAAGACCATCAACTCAAACCCTTCATATCGCCTGAACGAGATTTGGATACTTGGCTCCAAAATCCCAAACCCGTTCCCAAACGAAACATGGAATTATTAACAGATGATTTACTAGCAGGAGATATCATGCTACTCTGGAGAATCCAGTTTGGCACTTTTACCACCGAAACTTGGTTTACTAAATACTTTGAGTACACTTATGGTATTGATGCCCCTAAGCATCTAAAAACTCTGGTAGAAAAAGGTTATGCTATCATTGAAACAGCTTTTGATTCACTTGATCATCTGAATGCTACCATGAAAATGAATGTTCTGAAAAGCAAGGGAATTACAGGACTTTCTAAAATGAAGGCTGCAGATTTGAACCAAGCCCTTCATGACCATTTTTCAGAAAAGGAATTGGCAAGTCACTTTTCGATTCGTGGCTACAAATTGACTCCAAAGGGAGAGGAAATACTGGAACAGTACCAGGACATTGTCGACCGTCATCCAAAGAAAAATCTCTAAGCAAGCGATTTTTTGATTGTTGACTGTAAAACTGCCTTGTTACTAATATTTGAAATCCCCTTCTTTTTAGGGTACAATGGTAGAAATAAATTTTTGAGAGGAACAGAATGAAAAAACTAGCAACCCTTCTTTTACTATCCACTGTAGCCCTAGCTGGATGTAGCAGCATCCAACGCAGTCTGCGTGGTGATGACTATGTGGATTCCAGTCTTGCTGCTGAAGAAAGTTCTAAAGTAGCTGCCCAATCTACCAAGGAGTTAAACGATGCTTTAACAAACGAAAACGCCTATTTCCCACAACTATCTAAAGAAGTTGCTGAAGATGAAGCCGAAGTGATTCTCCACACAAGTCAAGGCGATATCCGCATTAAGCTCTTCCCTAAACTGGCTCCTCTAGCAGTTGAGAACTTCCTCACTCATGCCAAAGAAGGCTACTATAACGGGATTACCTTCCACCGTGTCATCGATGGCTTTATGGTCCAAACTGGAGATCCAAAGGGAGATGGTACAGGTGGTCAGTCTATCTGGCATGACAAGGATAATACAAAAGACAAGGGAACTGGTTTCAAAAACGAGATCACTCCTTATCTCTATAACATCCGTGGGGCTCTTGCGATGGCAAATACTGGTCAACCAAACACCAATGGTAGCCAATTCTTCATCAACCAAAACTCTACAGATACCTCTGCTAAACTCCCTACAAGCAAGTATCCAAAGAAAATCATCGAAGCCTACAAAGAAGGTGGAAATCCTAGTCTAGATGGCAAACACCCAGTCTTTGGCCAAGTCATTGACGGTATGGATGTTGTAGATAAGATTGCTAAAGCCGAAAAAGATGAAAAAGACAAACCAACGACTGCTATTACTATCGATAGCATCGAAGTAGTGAAAGACTACGATTTTAAATCTTAAAAATCTAAAAAATACAGTACCCACATTCGGTACTGTATTTCTTTTATACTTATTATTAAGTTAGATTATTAAAGTCCCAGATTTGGTCCATCCAGCCTTCATAGAAGTCTGGCTCATGGCAGACCATAAGAATCGATCCCTTATATTCTTTGAGAGCTCGTTTGAGTTCGTCCTTGGCGTCCACATCCAGGTGGTTGGTCGGCTCGTCCAGCACTAAAACGTTGTTTTCACGATTCATCAAGAGACAGAATCGAACCTTGGCTTGTTCCCCACCTGACAAGACCTGAATTTGACTTTCAATATGTTTGCTTGTCAGACCACAACGGGCAAGGGCTGCACGAACTTCCGCTTGGTTGAGAGCTGGAAAGGCATTCCAGACAGCCTCTAGTGGTGTTTGACGATTACCCCCTTCTACTTCCTGCTCAAAATAACCAAGTTCTAGGTAATCTCCACGTTCAACTTCCCCAGCAATTGGCGGAATAATCCCCAAGAGAGACTTCAAGAGAGTTGTTTTCCCGATACCATTTGCTCCGATAATGGCAACCTTTTGATTGCGTTCAAAGGTAAGATTTAAAGGCTTAGTCAGAGGACGATCATAGCCAATCTGCAAGTCCTTGGCTTGGAAGATAAAGCGCCCTGGCGTACGAGCCGATTTGAAATCAAAGGATGGTTTTGGTTTCTCACTTTGCAGTTCGATAATATCCATCTTATCCAATTTCTTCTGACGAGACATGGCCATATTTCGTGTTGCAACACGCGCTTTATTACGAGCGACAAAGTCCTTGAGGTCTGCAATCTCTTTCTGCTGACGTTCGTAGGCCGCCTCCAACTGAGATTTCTTCATGGCATAGACTTCTTGGAATTGGTAGTAGTCACCAGAGTAACGCGTCAGCTGTTGATTTTCCACATGATAGACGATATTGATCACGTCGTTTAGGAATGGGATATCATGTGAGATAAGAACAAAGGCATTCTCATAGTTTTGGAGATAGCGCTTGAGCCAGTCAATATGTTCAGCATCCAAGTAGTTGGTCGGCTCATCCAAAAGCAAGATATCGGGCTTTTCAAGGAGGAGTTTGGCCAAAAGCACCTTGGTTCTTTGTCCACCTGACAAAGAAGTTACATCCGTATCCATGCCAAAGTCCATAACACCAAGAGCACGCGCCACTTCGTCAATTTTGGCATCCAAGGTATAGAAATCACGACTCTCCAAACGGTCTTGGAGTTCTCCAACTTCTTCCATAAGTGCATCAACATCCGCTCCGTCTTCAGCCATTTCCATATAAAGGTCATTGATACGGGCTTCAGCTTTGAATAGCTCATCAAAGGCTGTACGGAGAACATCACGAACAGACTGACCTTCTTCTAAGACTGAGTGCTGATCCAAGTAACCAGCAGTCACATATTTGGACCAATCCACCTTTCCTTCATCTGGCAACATCTTACCAGTCACAATACTCATAAAGGTCGATTTTCCTTCACCATTGGCACCGACCAGACCGATATGTTCTCCCTTGAGGAGACGGAAAGACACATCTTCAAAAATTGCACGGTCACCAAAACCGTGACTCAGGTTTTTAACTTCTAAAATACTCATTTTAATTCCTTATCTTATTTTTATGTAATTGTTTATAGAGGAGCCAAGCCAAATAGCCACCCAAGGTATTGGTCCACAAATCATCAATCTCAAAGACGCGATTGAAATCAAAGAAAAAGTCCAAGACCAACTGCGTACACTCAATTCCAAGACTCACTAGAAAACTGAAAAGAAGAACTCTTTTTATTTTCCTTAAATTTGGGAAGAGATAGATAAGTTGAAAGATCAGAGGGAAGAGCAAGAAGACATTGAGGATATTTTGTAAAAAAATCCAACATAATTGTCCCATATCACCCACTTCACCCAGTTTCCATAAAGAATTGAAAGGAGTCAAAAGAAAAACCAGGCGTCCAAGATGCTGAATACCTGGAGTTTCCACTCCCACGTGAGAATGTTCTTGAGGAGTAAAGCAAAAGTAAACGATACAAATACTATAGAAAATGACTCCCCAGACCAAAATATGATTATAAGTCTTCTTCATCATTAAGGATTGACTGCTGCGACTGCCTTCTCGCGATCACGTTTCATTGTATTAGAACGCAATTGTCCACAAGCTGCATCAATATCAGTACCATGCTCTTGACGAACCACACAGTTAACCCCTTTTTTCTTAAGCGTATCATAGAAGGCCAGGACGCGCTCTTTAGGACTACGGCTATATTGGTCATGCTCACTAACTGGGTTATAAGGAATCAAGTTTACATAAGACAATTTCTTGATGTTCTTGAGCAATTCAGCCAATTCCAAGGCTTGTTCTACACCATCATTGACTTCATTGAGCATGATATACTCAAAGGTCACACGACGATTAGTTGTCTCAATGTAATACTCAATGGCTGCGAAAAGTTTTTCAATCGGAAAGGCACGGTTAATCTTCATGATGCTTGAGCGCAATTCATTGTTCGGTGCATGAAGGGAAACGGCAAGATTGACCTGAACTCCTTCATTAGCAAAGTCACGAATTTTATGGGCCAAACCTGAGGTTGAAACCGTGATGTGACGAGCACCGATGGCCATTCCTTTATCATCATTGATAGTACGAACGAAATTTAAGACATTGTTATAGTTATCAAAAGGCTCACCGATACCCATGACAACGATATGGCTGACGCGTTCATCCTGACCACGCTCATCAAAGTATTTCTGAACCAGCATGATTTGCGCTACAATTTCCCCATTATTGAGGTCACGTTGCTTCTTAATCAAACCAGAGGCACAGAAGGTACAACCGATATTACAGCCGACCTGAGTGGTCACACAGACAGACAAACCATAGTGTTGTCTCATCAACACTGTCTCAATTAACATACCATCAGGCAACTCAAAAAGATATTTGACCGTACCATCAGCAGACTCTTGCACAATACGTTGTTTCAAGGGATTGACTACAAATTGGTCATTAAGCTTAGCAATCAAATCTTTTGAAAGGTTGGTCATTTCTTCAAATGACTGGACACGTTTACGGTAGAGCCATTCCCAGATTTGATCTGCACGGAATTTCTTTTCTCCTTGCTCCAAAACCCATTCCTGCATGGTTTGACGTGTTAAACTATAAATTGACGGTTTCATTTCTTCTCCTTATTCTCTACTCACTTCTGACGAATGACAAAATGACGTTGTCCCTTGTCCTCTTTCTGAGAATACTGGTCCTTCTGACGACGTCTATTTTTCTTATCTGCATTCGGTTTTCGTTTGGTTTGAACCGGTTTCTTTCCTTTTTTAGAAGGTGTTTCTTCTTCCTTCTTACGCATTTTCTTGTCAAATGATGCTCGCTTAGGAGCTTCATTTTCCAGGACAAAATAGGCACAACCGTAACTACAATACTCTAAAAGGTAGTCTTGTAAACGACTGATTTTTTCAAGTTTTTCTTCTGTTCGGTCATCCTTGTAAAAACCTCGTAGGCGAAGCTGTTCGTTGCTCCAGTCTCCCACGATATAATCAAACTTGGTTAAGACTTCTGAAAAACGCTGATTAAAAGCCATCACATCAAAGGCATCCTTGATATTTTCCACCAAGGAAAAAACTATCCCTTCCGTTTCGACCTTGTCCCCGTGTAAATGAAACTCAGGACCAGGAAACTTGTTATAGTTGTATAATTCAGGTGCAATTTCTTTTCGCATAGATATCCTTTTTCCACGATTACTTAATACTTTATTCTACCATAATTTCTAGCAGTTAGCACGTTTCTCATAAAAATGAAAAAAGTCTGACGATTTTGTCAGACCAGAATCATATAACCTAAAAAAGAGAAGAACAATTCTTCCCTCCAACTATCATTATTTAGCAGCTGCGTACAATTCATCTACTTTGTTCCAGTTGATCACTGAGAAGAAAGCTTTGATGTAGTCAGGACGCACGTTGCGGTATTTCACGTAGTAAGCATGTTCCCAAACGTCCAAGCCCAAGATTGGTTTTTTACCTTCTGAGATTGGTGTGTCTTGGTTTGCTGTTGAAGTCACTTCAAGTTTACCTTCTTTGTTGACAACCAACCATGCCCATCCAGAACCGAAACGAGTTGTTGCTGCTGCAGTGAAGGCTGCTTGGAACTCTTCAAATGAACCAAATGTTGCATCGATTGCTGCTGCAAGTTCTGCTGATGGCGCTGTTTTTTCAGGAGTCATCAATTCCCAGAAAAGAGCGTGGTTCAAGTGTCCACCACCATTGTTGATAAGCGCTTGACGGATATCAACTGGGATAGATTCTACGTCAGCAAGCAAAGCTTCAAGGTCTTCACCGATTTCAGGGTGTTTTTCAAGAGCTGCATTGGCATTGTTGACATAAGTTTGATGGTGTTTGTCATGGTGCAAGTGCATTGTTTCCGCATCGATGTATGGTTCCAAAGCGTCGTATGCATATGGAAGATCTGGTAAGATAATAGCCATCTGTAATACCTCTTTTTCTTTCTATATGAAAATGATAACGCAAACATTCACTTTTTTCAAGTTTTTTGCTTATAGATGAAGAAATCACTGAAATACTTTCTAATAATACTCTTCGAAAATCTCTTCAAACCGCGTCAATGTCGCCTTGCCGTAGATATATGTAACTGACTTCGTCAGTCTTATTTACAACCTCAAAGCAGTGCTTTGAGCAACCTGCGGCTAGTTTCCTAGTTTGCTCTTTGATTTTCATTGAGTATAAAATAAGCAAATCACTAAGAAACCCACGACAAGATAATATTGACGCGGGTTGTAGTTTCAAAAAAATATCAATTTACCTGACTAGCAATCTGTAAGAGTGCCTTTTCAAAAAGGAAACCTTTTTCATAAAGTCCTGTCTTAATCTGATAGTCTGTCTCAATCAAATAGGAAATAGCTTGCTTCAAAAAGCTCAAGGAAAGTCCTCGTGAATCCCTCAACGCAAACTTGATTTGATAGGGATTGGGATTGCGTCCCAGATAACTACCTAAACTACTTGCAATCTGTGATTCTGTTTGCCCAGACTCCGACAAAATTTTCACCTGAGTAAAAGTCCGAAATTGTCCCAGCATGACAGCTATGAGCTTAATTTCGTCTTCCCCTTGCAAGGTCAAGTCTCTAACCAAGTCACGCGCCTGGTCCATCTTTTTAGTCAGAATAAACTGAGTTAAGTCAAAGATATTGTCCTGCAAGGTCTTGGGAATAGCGTTGACAATATCCTCTTCTTCGATAACAGAATCTGCCTTATAGGACTGTAAAAAGAGCAGATTTTTCTGGATTTCGCTAAATTGAAAACCCGACTTGACGAGAAGATTTTCAA
>CAUPXP010000009.1:0-60476 GCA_963515455.1 Streptococcus mitis
TTCTTTATTTGATAGACTTAGTTGTTCATGTCTCCCTTACCTCCGAGTATTAGTATCTTTATCGTATAACTTTCAGGAAATTTTGTCAACAGAAAACTGGAAATTCTATGCTCTAAAATCCAAAAACAGGTCCATAGAGAGTCAGTACGTGTTTGACATGCTCGTAATGAAATTTGTCGTAGTTTCGCCAAGCAGTGCGTGCTTGATCGTTTAGTTTTAGGCTACCAAGACCAATCAGAAGACTGGTACGTTGGTAAAATTTCTCAAGATCGATTAAGATACTGTTGTCCAACTTTTCCGCTTTTTTGAGCTCTTGCAGAGTAGTATTTAGCAGCTCTTGTAGTCGAAGATCATCTGCCCTACCCTGTTTGCAGCTTTGGAAACTTTTATTTAACTCGGATAGGAGTTGGGTTGCATTAGTAATGAGTTCTTTGTCTTCTATAGGGGCAACCTCCTTGCTATCATATATTCTTGCCTATAGTATAGCACCAAAAAATATAGTGATAAATATATTAAAAAATCGAATTTTAATTATAAAGTTTGCTGTGCTGATTTGTAGCCTTTTCATGGTATAATCAAGAGAGTAAATCTTTATGGAGGAAGTATGAAATTAAATATTCAAGAAATTCGTAAGCAGTCTGAAGGTTTGAACTTTGAACAAACGTTAGACCTAGCCACAGATTTGCGTGCACGTAATCAAGAAATTTTAGATGTGAGAGATATCCTTGCTGTTGGGAAAGTACAGTACGAAGACCGTATGTATTTCTTAGATTATCAACTATCTTATACCATTGTTCTTGCTTCAAGTCGCAGTATGGAGCCAGTTGAGTTAGTTGAATCTTATCCAGTAACGGAAGTTTTCATGGAAGGCGCAACTAACCAACTAGATCAGGAAGTTTTAGACGATGACTTGGTCCTGCCTATCGAAAATGGAGAACTTGACCTTGCTGAGAGCGTATCAGACAATATCCTACTAAACATTCCTATCAAGGTCTTGACGGCTGAAGAAGAGGCTGGTCAAGGATTTGTTTCAGGAAATGACTGGCAAATCATGACTGAGGAAGAATACCAAGCTCAACAAGCAGTTAAGAAAGAAGAAAACAGTCCTTTTGCTGGCTTACAAGGACTATTTGATGGAGACGAATAATGGTCTTGTCAAAAAAACGAGCACGAAAAGTGCTAGAAGAAATCATTGCTCTTTTTCCAGATGCCAAGCCTAGTCTTGATTTCACCAATCATTTTGAACTTTTGGTTGCGGTCATGTTGTCAGCTCAGACAACGGATGCAGCGGTAAATAAGGTCACACCAGGTCTCTTTGCTGCCTTTCCAACGCCACAAGCCATGTCTGTTGCGACAGAGAATGAGATTGCTTCACACATTTCTCGCCTGGGACTGTATCGGAATAAGGCTAAATTCCTTAAAAAATGTGCCCAACAGTTACTAGACGATTTCGATGGTCAAGTCCCTCAAACACGTCAGGAATTAGAGAGTCTAGCAGGTGTTGGTCGCAAGACAGCCAATGTTGTCATGAGTGTAGGATTTGGAATTCCAGCTTTTGCGGTGGATACTCATGTGGAGCGTATTTGCAAACACCACGATATTGTCAAAAAATCAGCGACACCGCTTGAGGTGGAAAAGAGGGTTATGGATATTTTGCCGCCTGAGCAGTGGTTAGCAGCCCATCAGGCCATGATTTATTTTGGAAGAGCCATTTGTCATCCAAAAAATCCAGAGTGTGATCAGTACCCACAGTTATATGATTTTAGCAATTTATAAGATGGGGAATTAAAAGTTTTTGCTTGATTTTAAGCATGCTTTGTGCTATAGTATTTGATAACTAAATATTCCTTTAAACCTGTCCCGTGAGGCAGGCAAGGAGCGCGATAAAGTAGAAGGGTGAAGTCTATACTGTTAGCAGTTGGGCTTGCTTAGCTATACATTTCAAGTCTCCTTGTTTAAGGAGACTTTTCTTTTTGGAGGTTTGTCATGAAGACAAAAGAAGTTGTAGACGAATTGACCGTCAAACGAGCGATTACGCGTATTACATATGAGATTATCGAACGCAACAAAGATTTGAATAAAATCGTCTTGGCTGGTATTAAAACTCGTGGTGTCTTTATCGCCCACCGAATCCAAGAACGTTTGGAGCAACTAGAAAATCTTTCAGTTCCTGTTGTGGAATTGGATACGAAACCTTTCCGTGATGATGTTAAAAGTGGAGAAGATACTTCTTTGGTTTCTGTTGATGTGACAGACCGTGAAGTTATCTTGGTGGACGATGTACTTTATACAGGCCGTACCATCCGCGCTGCTATTGATAATATTGTAGGTCATGGTCGTCCTGCGCGCGTGAGTTTAGCAGTTCTCGTCGATCGTGGACATAGAGAATTGCCAATCCGTCCAGATTACGTTGGAAAAAATATCCCAACCAGTCGTTCTGAAGAAATTATCGTGGAGATGGCAGAACTTGATGGCCAAGACAGAGTTCTGATTACTGAAGAAGCTTAGAAAGCTAAAGGAGTAGCCATGTCAGAAAATCAACAAGTATTGAACCATGTGGTGTCCATGGAAGACCTCACTGTCGATCAAGTCATGAAATTGATCAAGCGAGGAATTGAGTTTAAAAACGGAGCCCAGCTTCCCTATGAAGATCATCCGATTGTTTCCAATCTTTTCTTTGAGGATTCTACACGGACGCATAAGTCCTTTGAAGTAGCAGAGATTAAACTGGGGCTTGAACGACTTGACTTTGATGTGAAGACTAGTTCGGTTAATAAGGGTGAGACACTTTATGATACCATCCTGACTCTGTCTGCTTTAGGAGTTGACGTCTGTGTGATTCGCCACCCAGAGGTTGACTACTACAGAGAGTTGATCGCTAGTCCCACGATTAAGACTTCCATCATCAATGGTGGAGATGGTTCGGGGCAACACCCTAGCCAGAGCTTGCTTGATTTGATGACCATTTATGAGGAATTTGGCCACTTTGAGGGTCTCAAGGTTGCGATTGCAGGTGACTTGGACCACTCACGCGTTGCCAAATCCAATATGCAGATTTTGAAACGCTTGGGAGCTGAACTCTTTTTCGCTGGACCTGAGGAATGGAGAAGTCAAGAGTTTGCAGACTATGGACAGTTTGTAACCATTGATGAAATCATTGATCAGGTGGATGTCATGATGTTTCTCCGTGTGCAACATGAACGCCATGATAGTGGAGCTGTCTTTTCAAAAGAAGACTACCATACCCAACATGGCTTGACTCAAGAACGTTATGACCGTTTGAAAGAAACAGCAATCCTCATGCACCCAGCTCCAGTCAATCGTGATGTAGAAATCGCAGACCACTTGGTTGAAGCACCAAAATCACGGATTGTCCAACAAATGACCAATGGTGTCTTTGTTCGAATGGCAATCTTAGAATCCGTACTGGCGAGTAGAAATGCCAACTAAAACACAAGACGTTAAAAGACGCCAGTGAGCGTCCACGAGAGGTGAAAATATGACAAAAAGACTTCTAGTACTAGAAGATGGCACAGTTTTTGAAGGCAAGGCCTTCGGAGCAGATATTGATGTAACAGGCGAAATCGTCTTTAATACAGGAATGACCGGCTATCAAGAATCCATTACAGACCAGTCTTATAATGGACAAATCTTGACCTTTACTTATCCTTTGGTAGGAAATTATGGAATCAACCGTGATGATTACGAATCCATTATTCCAACTTGTAAGGGAGTCGTTGTTTTTGAAGAAGCACGTAGAGCAAGCAATTGGCGCAACCAAATGACGCTAGATGAATTTTTGAAAGCCAAGAAAATTCCGGGTATTTCAGGGATTGATACGCGTGCCCTTACCAAGATTATCCGTAAGCATGGTACCATGCGTGCAACCTTGACCCATGTTGGGGATAGCATGGACCATGTGACGGACCAGCTCCAAGCGACAGTCTTGCCGACAGACAATATCAAACAAGTTTCTACTAAAACCTCCTATCCAGCTCCAGGAGTTGGTTTGAGTGTGGTGCTAGTGGACTTTGGTCTCAAGCACTCAATCCTACGTGAACTTTCTAAGCGTAACTGTAATGTGACGGTTGTTCCTTATTCGACAACGGCTGAAGAAATTCTCCATCTCAATCCTGACGGAGTTATGTTGTCAAACGGTCCAGGTAACCCAGAAGATGTTCCACAAGCACTCGATATGATTCGTGGTGTGCAAGGGAAAATTCCAATCTTCGGTATCTGTATGGGGCACCAGCTCTTTGCCATGGCAAACGGTGCTAAGACCTACAAGATGAAGTTTGGACACCGTGGCTTTAATCATGCAGTTCGTGAAATTGCTACAGGACGTGTGGACTTTACTAGCCAGAACCACGGTTATGCAGTCAGCCGTGAGGATTTGCCAGAGCACTTGATCATTACCCATGAAGAAATCAATGATAAGTCAGTTGAAGGTGTGCGTCACAGATACCAACCTGCTTTCTCTGTTCAATACCATCCAGATGCAGCCCCTGGTCCACACGACGCTAGCTACCTATTTGATGAGTTTATCGAGATGATGGAAGCTTTTAAACAATCAAACTAAGAACGAGTAAAAGCTCGTCGGAGAATTTATGTAACTGAACACGGACGGAAAGCTCGGAATTTAGAGAAACCAACTTGAATTGTCAATCCTTTCTTGGTTTCCTAAAATTCAATCGCATTCTATTCGTCCTTTGTATCTTATTTAATGTCGCTCTGTGAGGCGACGAATAGAAAGGCAGGTCGTTTCTTTTAGTCGCTATGGTGCGAACTAAAAACTCCCTGCACTAGATTTTTTACCGAAAAGTATCGTTTCGCTAAAAAATCGTCGGAGAATTTATTTAATGTCGCTCTGTGAGGCGACGAATAGAAAGGAGAAGATACATTGTTCGCGGAAGTGAACACGCCCTAAGAACTGTGTGAAAAAGATAAACATCGTCTTGACGCTGAAGGCGTCTGCACGAGTTTCCTATTTTCACTGTGTTCTTTACGGGCTTTGTATCATAAACTATGCCTAAACGTACTGATATTCAAAAAATTATGGTGATTGGTTCTGGTCCGATTATTATTGGTCAGGCTGCTGAGTTTGACTACGCTGGGACCCAGGCTTGCTTGTCGTTGAAAGAGGAAGGTTATGAGGTTGTTTTGGTTAACTCAAATCCTGCAACTATCATGACGGACAAGGAGATTGCGGACAAAGTCTACATCGAACCAATTACACTTGAGTTTGTGACTCGTATTCTTCGTAAGGAGCGTCCAGATGCCTTGCTACCAACCCTTGGTGGGCAAACTGGTCTTAATATGGCCATGGAATTATCTAAAAATGGTATCCTTGATGAGCTTGGAGTAGAGCTTCTGGGAACTAAATTATCTGCCATCGACCAAGCGGAGGACCGTGACCTCTTTAAACAATTGATGGAAGAGCTCAACCAACCCATTCCAGAATCTGAAATTGTTAACACAGTAGATGAAGCAGTTGCCTTTGCAGCGACAATTGGTTACCCAGTTATCGTCCGTCCAGCTTTTACCCTTGGTGGTACTGGTGGTGGTATGTGTGCTAACGAGGAAGAATTGCGTGAAATTGCTGAAAATGGGTTGAAGTTGTCACCTGTGACCCAATGTTTGATTGAGCGTTCGATTGCTGGCTTCAAGGAAATCGAATACGAAGTGATGCGTGACTCAGCTGACAATGCTTTGGTTGTTTGTAACATGGAAAACTTTGACCCAGTTGGGATTCACACAGGAGATTCCATTGTATTTGCCCCAGCTCAGACTATGTCAGACTATGAAAACCAAATGCTTCGTGACGCAAGCTTGAGCATTATTCGTGCCCTTAAGATTGAAGGCGGATGTAACGTTCAGCTGGCCCTTGATCCACACAGTTTTAAGTACTATGTCATCGAAGTAAACCCTCGTGTGTCGCGTTCTTCAGCACTTGCTTCTAAAGCGACAGGTTACCCAATTGCTAAGTTGGCTGCTAAGATTGCAGTAGGTTTGACTTTGGATGAGGTCATCAACCCAGTTACAGGTTCAACCTATGCCATGTTTGAACCAGCCCTTGACTACGTTGTTGCCAAGATTCCACGTTTCCCATTTGACAAGTTTGAAAAGGGTGAGCGCCGTCTTGGTACTCAGATGAAGGCCACTGGAGAAGTCATGGCAATCGGTCGTAACATTGAAGAATCTCTTCTTAAGGCTTGCCGCTCCCTTGAAATTGGGGTGCACCACAATGAAATGCCTGAACTTGCAGCGGTTTCAGATGATGCCTTGATTGAAAAAGTTGTCAAAGCTCAAGATGATCGTCTCTTCTATGTATCAGAAGCCATTCGTCGTGGCTACACACCAGAAGAAATTGCAGAGCTTACAAAAATCGATATCTTTTATCTTGATAAACTCCTACATATCTTTGAAATTGAGCAGGAGTTGGGTGCCCATCCACAAGATTTTGAAGTTTTGAAAACTGCAAAATTGAATGGATTTTCAGACCGTAAGATTGCTGAACTCTGGAATACTACAGCTGACCAAGTTCGCCAGCTTCGTTTGGAAAACAAGATTGTCCCAGTCTACAAGATGGTCGATACCTGTGCGGCGGAGTTTGACTCTGAAACACCATATTTCTATTCAACCTATGGATGGGAAAATGAGTCTATCAAGTCTGATAAGGAATCCGTTCTAGTTCTAGGTTCTGGTCCAATCCGTATCGGTCAAGGGGTAGAGTTTGACTACGCAACAGTTCACTCTGTTAAGGCAATTCAGGCTGCTGGCTACGAAGCCATCATTATGAACTCAAACCCGGAGACAGTTTCAACAGACTTCTCTGTATCTGATAAACTCTACTTTGAACCATTGACTTTTGAAGATGTGATGAATGTCATCGATTTGGAGCAACCAAAAGGTGTTATCGTGCAGTTCGGTGGTCAAACAGCTATCAACCTAGCTGAGCCATTGGCTAAAGCAGGTGTGACTATTCTTGGTACGCAAGTAGCTGACCTAGACCGTGCCGAAGACCGTGACCTCTTCGAGCAAGCTCTAAAAGATTTGGATATTCCACAGCCACCAGGACAAACGGCTACCAATGAAGAAGAAGCAGTTCTTGCAGCTCGCAAGATTGGCTTCCCAGTTCTTGTCCGCCCATCTTATGTACTTGGTGGACGTGCCATGGAAATCGTAGAAAATGAAGAAGATCTTCGTTCTTACATGCGTACAGCGGTTAAGGCTAGTCCTGATCATCCAGTCCTTGTTGACTCTTATATCGTTGGACAAGAGTGTGAAGTTGATGCCATTTCAGACGGAGAAAATGTTCTCATCCCTGGTATCATGGAGCATATCGAACGAGCTGGTGTTCACTCAGGTGACTCCATGGCCGTTTACCCACCACAAACCTTGTCGCAAAAAGTGCAAGAAACGATTGCAGACTACACCAAACGTCTTGCAATCGGTCTTAACTGTCTTGGTATGATGAACATCCAGTTTGTCATCAAGGATGAAAAAGTCTACGTTATTGAGGTCAATCCACGTGCGAGCCGTACGGTTCCATTTCTTTCTAAAGTGACCAATATCCCTATGGCTCAAGTAGCAACCAAGCTCATTCTTGGTCAAAAACTTGAAGAAATTGGCTACCAAGATGGACTTTACCCTGAAAGCACTCGCGTTCATATCAAGGCACCTGTCTTCTCCTTCACAAAACTAGCTAAGGTAGACAGCTTGCTTGGTCCTGAAATGAAGTCAACAGGTGAAGTTATGGGTTCTGATGCTACTTTGGAAAAAGCTCTCTATAAGGCCTTTGAAGCTTCTTACTTACACTTGCCAACTTTTGGAAATGTTGTCTTTACCATCGCTGATGATGCTAAAGAAGAAGCCTTGGACTTGGCTCGTCGTTTCCAAAATATTGGCTATGGAATCCTCGCGACAGAAGGGACAGCAGCCTTCTTTGCCAGTCATGGATTACATGCTCAGCCTGTTGGAAAGATAGGTGATGACGATAAGGATATCCCAAGCTTTGTTCGCAAGGGAAGAATCCAAGCTATCATTAATACAGTTGGAACAAAACGAACTGCTGACGAAGATGGTGAGCAAATCCGTCGTTCAGCCATTGAACACGGGGTACCCCTATTCACAGCCTTAGATACAGCTAACGCCATGCTTAAAGTATTGGAAAGCCGTAGTTTTGTTACAGAAGCCATTTAATACCCAATGAAAATCAAAGAGCAAACTAGTCGCAGGCTGTACTTGAGTACGGCAAGGCGACATTGACACGGTTTGAAGATATTTTCGAAGAGTATAAATAGGAAAATAAGTTGGACAAAAGGTTTTTAAGAAGATAAGGAAAACGCATAATATCAGGTGTTGAAAACCTTGATATTATGCGTTTTATTGTAGGAATATTTACTTCATTTTCTACTAAAATTATGTTTTTGAATAACCTCTATCTTAGTAGTTTGTATGGTCGCCCTCAATCAGTTTTTGCGATAAGCTTTAATACTGTGGCTATACCACTCTTGCATTTCTTTTGATGGTGGTGTCATATAATCCCCATACATCTGGGTTAAAAATTGATCATATTTTTTAGGGACGGGCAACATACGGCCTTCAAACTCGGTTAAAATCAGTTCTTTAAAAGTATCAACTGGGAAGACTTCTTTCATTCCTTCTTTACCAATACCAATTCCTCCCTCATATTGAGGAGTGTTGGTTGCAGCATTTTTGACTAGCTGATCAATTTTCTTGTAAAAGTAACGGGGATTGACCACTCGGAGGGCGTACCAGCTACATAATCTTAGAAAATCTTTTAATTTGTTATCACCGTGAACTGCGCGTGATTTTTTGATATAAGCTAGTTGACGAAGGGCTACATACTTATAACTCTTGTCGACAATGCTCAAGTCTGTAAAGCGATCAATTGGGAAGACATCGATAAAGAGACTGGTGTCATGACGCTTGTACTTAACATGATCTTCGATAACAGTAGAAGTATCCAAAATCGATGCGAAATTATGGAAGTACCAAGAAGAAGTGTCGTAGGATAGAACCTTATAACGTGGATTGTCTTCTTCCTCAATAATTTTCAATAAGCGCTCATAATCTTCACGATAAAGGGAAATATCGATATCATCGTCCCAGGGAATCATACCTTTGTGGCGGATAGCTCCAAGCATGGTTCCATAACTTAGAAAATAAGGAATATTATGTTTCTTACAAGTCTCATCAATATAGTCTAGCAGGGCTAGTTGAATTTCTTTAATTTCTTCTTTTTCTAAATACTGCATCCTAATCCTCCAATTTATAAGCGTGAAATTCATGACTGTAGAAGCGTTTTTCTTCTGGTGGTAGGGTCATATAATCTCCATAAAATTGTGTCAAAATAGTATCAAATTTTTCAGGTGCTGGAAGGCTTAAATTTTCAAAGGGTAAATCAATTGTTTTATCAAAGGTACCACTTGGAAAGACTTCCTTTTCCTTAAATTTAGAAGGGATAAAAGCCATATACTGCCCATTCTCACGACTATATTTTTGAATTTCTTTCTCGATTTTATGTGCGAAATAACGAGGAGAAACAGGTCGAAGGAGTAACCAGAAGGCTGTTCGTATCCAATCTTTTAAAAGGCTATCCTTATAGACAATATTTTTATGTTTACTGAAAGACAGAAGTTTGAAGCTTTCCAGTTTATAACAGGTATCAATGACCTTAGGATCATTAAAGCGATCCATAGGGAAAATATCGATAAAAACACCTGACTCATAGGTTTTTGTATTTCGAGTATCAATAATTTTAGTTGTACTGTCGGTTATTTTGATAAAGTTGTTAAAGTAGTTCTTATCAGTTTCTAAGGAAAGGAGCTTATATTTGCTTTTTTCCTTTTGAAAAATGTTTATAAATCGTTGGTAGTCCTCTCGAGGCATGGACAGATCAATATCGTCGTCCCAAGGAATAAAGCCCTGATGTCGAACCGCCCCAATCAGAGTACCGTAGTTAATAATATAGTTGATATTGTGCTTTTTACAGAGAGTATCAATATAATCCAAAATTTCTAATTCAATTTGTTTGGCATCTTCAATGGTTAGTTGTTTCATTCTATACTCCTAAGATTTTTTGAATTTATTTTTTAAGGCTAGGACATGGTTTAAAAATTCATAGAAAATGCTATCTTTGGTGAAGGCAAGTAGACCAATATAAGAGATGGCTGATAGCAAGACAATCAAACCAGTATTAATCAAAAATGGCAAATTAATGACCATATCCACGGGATACAAGAAATTAATCAGGAAATAAATTCCTACAAAGGAAAGTGAAAAGAGCGAGTATCGAATAGTATAGCTGAAGATATGTCCTAAGTGGATAAGCTGTTTTCTATGGATGAAAATGATATAGAAAACAAGTAGAGAGGCCTCTGATAGCATAGTTGTCAGTAAGTAGTATTCAGGAGCCACGATGTGGTTGAAAAAGAGGAGACTATTCAAGCCCAAATTGAGTAATCCTGCAAAGACTGTGTAGACTGTGATTCGTTTTTCATAGCCATTTGTAAAGAGAATTTGGGAACCAAGAATGGTATCTAGTGCCAGGATAATCGTACGAAATGCGAAGAGAGAGGTTAAGATACCACCTCCAATATATTTTTCACTACCATAAAGTAGGATAGCATTTGGTCCTAAAACCATGAGTCCAAAGCTCAGTGGAATGATAAAGAAGTTAAAGATTCGACTACCTCTATTAACCAGAGAAACATAGGCTTCTTTGTCTCCTTTACCCAAATAGTAACTGAGACGAGGCACACTCACTCCAATTGCACCTGTTACAACCCCAGCTATAACGGTCACAATTCGCTGAGCCATGGTATAGTAACTAACGTTGACATCAATCCCTGTTTTAACGAGGAAGAGACGATCCAAAAAAGTGAAGAGCATATTGGCATTGGCAAAGACCAACATGGCTGTCAGAGGGAGAAAGAGCGGTTTAAAATCACTGATGTGAATTTTAACAAGCTTGATCTCTCTTTTGATCCAAAAATAACTAATCAGGTAGTTAATTAGTGTCGATAAACTCATCACAAGTGTATAGACAACAATATCGTGTTCATTCTTGACAAACAGGAAAATAGAGACTAGCATCAGGATACGGATGAAGGCAGTTTTGTAAAAGAGAAAACTGTAATTTTCCAGAGCTTCATTGACCCATTCGATTGAAAAAATCTGGGCAATGAGTTGAATCCCCATAACAAGGTATACCTTTTTGACGATTGGATTATCAGTAAAGAAGAGAGGATAGGCAAGGATATAGACAGCAGTGGTCAAAATTGTACAAGCTATGCACAAATAAAAAAGACTAGAGAAGGTTCTATTCAGATCTTTTTTGTTATCCTTGACATTACTGATGGCCCGTAAACCGTAGTTATAGACCCCATAAGTCGCAAAGGGCAAGAAAAATGACAAAATAGTGTCAACTGAGTTGAAGTAACCATAGTCAGTTCGGTCCAAGACACGCGCTACATAGGTTCCAGTTAGGATGGGAAAAATAATATTTAAGACACGAATTCCCATGTAGGATAGAGCATTTAATTTTATACTTTTCATTCAATTTACCTCATTTTTCATTATATCATAAAGTCAGCTAATAAGAAATGAAGGGAAGTAATACTCTTCGAAAATCAAATTCAAACCACGTCAGCGTCGCCTTACCGTACTCAAGTACAGCTTACGGCTAGCTTCCTAGTTTGCTTTTTGATTTTCATTGAGTATAAGTCAAGTAATCACTTTGAAGTTTCAAAGCTTAATTTTAAGTTTTCTTTAAGGAAAGTATATTATTCTGAAGAACTCTAAAATTTCACAGCCATTTATCGGTAATGACTACAGAATTCCTAGTCATTACTAGAAATGGACTAGTTTCTTTGAATAATAGAACTCCTTAAACCTTCTATTCTAGAACGGGAGGGTCGGTATTTCTTTCATGATAGGACTAGATTGTGGTATAATAGAGAGAATAAGTTTTTTTAGTAAGACAAAGGAGAAAATAGATGATTTATGCAGGAATTCTTGCTGGTGGAACTGGCACACGCATGGGAATCAGTAACTTGCCAAAACAATTTTTAGAGCTAGGTGATCGACCTATTTTGATTCATACAATTGAAAAATTTGTCTTGGAACCAAGTATTGAAAAAATTGTAGTTGGGGTTCATGGAGACTGGGTTTCTCATGCAGAAGATCTTGTAGATAAATATCTTCCTCTTCATAAGGAACGTATCATCATTACAAAAGGTGGTGCTGACCGCAATACAAGTATTGAGAAAATCATTGAAGCCATTGATGCTTATCGTCCGCTTACTCCAGAGGACATTGTTGTTACCCACGATTCTGTTCGTCCATTTATTACACTTCGCATGATTCAAGACAATATCAAACTTGCTCAAAATCATGACGCAGTGGACACAGTGGTAGAAGCGGTTGATACTATCGTTGAAAGTACTAATGGCCAATTTATTACAGATATTCCAAATCGTGCTCACCTTTATCAAGGACAAACACCTCAAACATTCCGTTGCAAGGACTTCATGGACCTTTATGGATCTCTTTCTGATGAAGAGAAGGAAATCTTGACAGATGCATGTAAAATCTTTGTGATCAAAGGAAAAGATGTGGCCTTGGCCAAAGGTGAATACTCAAATCTGAAGATTACAACCGTAACAGATTTGAAGATTGCAAAAAGTATGATTGAGAAAGACTAGTAAAATGATTAATCAAATTTATCAACTAACTAAGCCTAAGTTTATCAATGTCAAATATCAGGAAGAGGCTATTGAACAAGAGAATCATATCCTCATCCGCCCTAACTACATGGCTGTCTGTCATGCGGATCAGCGTTACTACCAAGGAAAACGTGATCCAAAGATTTTGAATAAAAAGCTTCCAATGGCAATGATTCACGAGTCATGTGGAACCGTTATTTCTGACCCGACAGGAACCTATGAGGTTGGGCAAAAAGTTGTCATGATTCCCAATCAGCCTCCTATGCAGAGTGATGAAGAATTTTATGAGAACTACATGACAGGGACCCATTTCTTGTCCAGTGGCTTTGATGGCTTTATGAGAGAGTTTGTTTCTCTCCCTAAAGACCGTGTGGTGGCTTATGATGCTATTGAAGATACGGTTGCAGCCATTACAGAGTTTGTCAGTGTCGGCATGCACGCTATGAATCGTCTATTGACCCTTGCTCATAGCAAGCGGAACCGAATCGCCGTTATCGGAGATGGAAGTTTAGCATTTGTGGTTGCCAATATTATCAACTATACTTTGCCAGAAGCAGAGATTGTGGTTATTGGTCGTCATTGGGAAAAGTTGGAACTTTTCTCTTTTGCCAAAGAATGCTATATCACTGATAATATTCCTGAAGATTTGGCCTTTGACCATGCTTTTGAGTGTTGTGGTGGTGATGGTACTGGCCCAGCTATTAATGACTTGATTCGCTACATTCGTCCTCAGGGAACGATTCTTATGATGGGTGTTAGCGAGTATAAAGTGAATCTCAATACACGCGATGCCTTAGAAAAAGGTTTGCTCTTGGTTGGGTCATCTCGTTCTGGTCGCATTGATTTTGAAAATGCCATCCAAATGATGGAAGTCAAGAAATTTGCAAATCGTCTTAAAAATATCCTTTATCTAGAAGAACCTGTAAGAGAAATTAAAGATATTCACCGTGTCTTTGCGACCGATTTAAACACAGCCTTTAAAACCGTGTTTAAGTGGGAAGTATAAGTGCTGGAGGTTAATTGTGGAGAAAATCATTAAAGAAAAAATTTCTTCCTTACTTAGTCAAGAAGAGGAAGTCCTCAGTGTTGAACAACTGGGGGGAATGACCAATCAAAATTATTTGGTCAAAACAACAAATAAGCAATACATTGTTAAGTTCTTTGGTAAAGGGACAGAAAAGCTTATCAATCGACAAGATGAGAAGTATAATCTTGAACTATTAAAGGATTTAGACTTAGATGTAAAAAATTATCTTTTTGATATTGAAGCTGGTATCAAAGTAAATGAGTATATTGAATCTGCGATTACGCTTGATTCAAGGTCAATCAAGACCAAATTTGACAAAATTGCTCCAATATTACAAACCATTCATGCTTCTGGTAAGGAATTAAGAGGAGAATTTGCTCCTTTTGAAGAAATCAAAAAATACGAATCTTTGATTGAGGAAAAAATCCCTTATGCCAACTATGAAGCTGTTCGAGAAGAAGTCTTTTCCTTAGAGAAAAGACTGGCTGACTTAGGTGTTGACAGAAAATCTTGTCATATAGATTTGGTGCCTGAAAACTTTATCGAATCACCTCAAGGACGACTTTATCTAATTGACTGGGAATATTCATCAATGAATGATCCAATGTGGGATTTGGCTGCCCTCTTTTTAGAGTCTGAATTCACTCGTCAAGAGGAAGAAGACTTCTTGTCTCACTATGAGAGTGAGCAAACACCTGTCTCTCGTGAAAAGATTGCAATCTATAAAATTTTGCAAGATGCTATTTGGAGTCTATGGACAGTCTACAAAGAAGAGCAAGGTGCAGATTTTGGTGACTATGGTGTGAGTCGTTACCAAAGAGCTGTTAAAGGTTTGTCATATTATGGAGGTTCAGATGAAAAATAAAAATGGAGTTTCTTTTGGTCTACTCTCAGGTATTTTCTGGGGTTTAGGTCTAACGATTAGTGCTTATATCTTTTCGATTTTTACAGATTTGTCGCCCTTTGTGGTGGCCGCTGCTCACGATTTCTTGAGTATCTTTATCTTACTAGCTTTTCTCTTGGTAAAAGAAGGAAAAGTTCGTCTCTCAATTTTCTTAAATATTCGCAATGTGAGTGTGATCATCGGAGCCTTGTTAGCAGGCCCTATCGGTATGCAGGCCAATCTTTATGCAGTTAAGTATATCGGAAGTTCTTTAGCTTCATCTGTATCCGCTATCTATCCTGCTATTTCAGTTTTATTGGCTTTCTTCTTTTTGAAGCATAAGATTTCGAAAAATACTGTGTTTGGGATTGTCTTGATTATTGGAGGGATAATTGCTCAGACCTATAAGGTTGAACAGGTTAATTCTTTCTATATTGGGATTCTCTGTGCTTTGGTTTGTGCTATTGCATGGGGAAGTGAGAGTGTTCTTAGCTCTTTTGCCATGGAAAGTGAATTGAGTGAAATCGAAGCCCTCTTAATTCGTCAAGTGACTTCATTCTTGTCCTATCTTGTGATTGTGCTCTTCTCTCATCAGTCATTTGCAGAAGTGGCCAATGGGCAGTTACTAGGTCTCATGATTGTCTTTGCTGCCTTTGATATGATTTCCTACCTGGCTTATTATATCGCTATCAATCGCTTGCAACCAGCCAAGGCTACAGGCTTGAACGTGAGTTATGTAGTATGGACAGTCTTGTTTGCAGTTGTTTTCTTGGGTGCACCGCTAGATATGTTGACAATTATTACGTCACTTGTCGTTATTGCTGGAGTTTATATTATTATTAAAGAATAAAGGAGATTCGTGTGAAAGCCATTATCTTAGCAGCGGGATTGGGAACTCGCTTGCGTCCTATGACTGAAAATACCCCTAAAGCCTTGGTTCAGGTTAATCAAAAACCTTTGATTGAATACCAAATTGAGTTTCTCAAAGAAAAAGGAATCCATGACATCATCATCATTGTTGGTTACCTTAAAGAACAATTCGATTACTTAAAAGAAAAATATGGTGTTCGCCTCGTTTTCAATGATAAATACGCTGACTACAATAACTTTTACTCTCTCTATCTTGTAAAAGAAGAATTGGCTAACAGCTATGTTATTGATGCAGATAACTATCTCTTCAAAAATATGTTCCGCAATGATTTGACACGTTCGACTTATTTTAGTGTCTATCGTGAAGATTGTACCAACGAATGGTTCTTGGTCTATGGAGACGACTACAAGGTTCAAGACATTACTGTTGATAGTAAGGCTGGTCGTATCCTTAGTGGTGTATCTTTCTGGGATGCTCCAACAGCAGAAAAAATTGTTAGCTTTATTGACAAGGCCTATGCAAGTGGTGAATTTGTCGATCTCTATTGGGACAATATGGTTAAGGATAATATCAAAGAGCTAGATGTCTATGTTGAAGAATTAGAAGGCAATAGCATCTATGAGATCGATAGTGTCCAAGACTATCATAAATTAGAAGAAATTCTTAAAAACGAAAATTAAAGATTCCAACATCTGGCTGAAATAGTCGGATGTTTTTTTGATTTTTTACGAATAAATAGATGAGTAGAAAAAGAAATGGAGATATTCATGAAAATCACAAACTATGAAATCTATAAGTTAAAAAAATCAGGTTTGACCAATCAACAGATTTTGAAAGTGCTAGAATACGGTGAAAGTGTTGATCAAGAACTGTTGTTGGGTGACATTGCAGATATATCAGGTTGCCGAAATCCAGCTGTTTTTATGGAACGTTATTTTCAGATAGACGATGCGCATTTGGAGAAGGAATTTCAAAAATTTCCATCTTTCTCTATTTTAGACGACTGTTATCCTTGGAATTTGAGTGAAATTTATGATGCACCTGTGCTTTTATTTTACAAGGGCAATCTGGATCTCTTGAAATTTCCAAAAGTAGCGGTTGTGGGTAGTCGCGTTTGTAGCAAACAGGGAGCGAAGTCAGTTGAAAAAGTCATTCAAGGCTTGGAAAATGAACTGGTTATTGTCAGTGGATTAGCCAAGGGAATAGACACAGCAGCTCATATGGCAGCCCTGCAAAATGGCGGAAAAACTATTGCAGTGATTGGAACAGGTCTGGATGTGTTTTATCCTAAAGCCAACAAACGTTTGCAAGACTACATCAGCAATGATCATCTAGTTCTCAGTGAATATGGACCGGGTGAACAACCTCTGAAATTTCATTTTCCTGCCCGTAATCGCATCATTGCTGGACTTTGCCGTGGTGTGATTGTAGCAGAGGCTAAGATGCGCTCGGGGAGTCTCATTACCTGTGAGCGAGCAATGGAAGAAGGACGCGATGTCTTTGCTATTCCTGGTAGCATTTTAGATGGACTATCAGACGGTTGCCATCATTTGATTCAGGAAGGAGCAAAATTGGTCACGAGTGGGCAGGATGTTCTTGCAGAATTTGAATTTTAATACTCTTCGAAAATCTCTTCAAACCACGTCAGCTTCACCTTGCCGTAGGTATGGTTACTGACTTCGTCAGTCTCATCTGCAACCTCAAAACAGTGTTTTGAGCAACCTGCGGCTAGCTTCCTAGTTTGTTCTTTGATTTTCATTGAGTATAAGAAGAAAGTTCGCTCACTAGACAAACTTTTCTTCTATATATGGTAGCTAAGTCTTGACAGTTATGGCAAAATGGTTTACACTTTATAAAGTTTATTACTTTGAAAAGGTGTGATACTGTGGCTACGGCAACAAAAAAGAAAAAATCAACAGTTAAAAAAAATCTAGTCATCGTGGAGTCGCCTGCTAAGGCTAAGACGATTGAAAAATATCTTGGCAGAAACTACAAGGTTTTAGCCAGTGTCGGGCATATTAGGGATTTGAAGAAATCCAGTATGTCCGTCGATATTGAAAATAATTATGAACCGCAATATATCAATATCCGAGGAAAAGGCCCTCTTATCAATGACTTGAAAAAAGAAGCCAAAAAAGCTAATAAAGTCTTTCTGGCGAGTGACCCAGACCGTGAAGGAGAAGCGATTTCTTGGCATTTGGCCCACATTCTCAACTTGGATGAAAATGATGCCAACCGTGTGGTCTTCAATGAAATCACCAAGGATGCGGTCAAAAATGCTTTTAAAGAACCTCGTAAGATTGATATGGGCTTGGTCGATGCCCAACAGGCACGTCGTGTCTTGGACCGCTTGGTAGGCTATTCGATTTCGCCTATTTTGTGGAAGAAGGTAAAAAAGGGCTTATCAGCAGGTCGCGTACAGTCTATTGCCCTTAAACTCATTATTGACCGTGAAAATGAAATTAATGCCTTCCAGCCAGAAGAATATTGGACAATTGATGCTGTCTTTAAAAAGGGAACCAAGCAATTTCAGGCTTCCTTTTATGGAGTAGATGGTAAAAAGCTTAAACTGACTAGCAATGACGAGGTTAAGGAAGTCTTGTCTCGTCTGACTAGTAAAGATTTTTCAGTAGATCAGGTGGATAAGAAAGAGCGCAAACGCAATGCTCCTTTACCCTATACCACTTCATCTATGCAGATGGATGCTGCCAATAAAATCAATTTCCGTACTCGAAAAACCATGATGGTTGCCCAACAGCTCTATGAAGGAATTAATATCGGTTCTGGTGTTCAAGGTTTGATTACCTATATGCGTACCGATTCGACTCGTATCAGTCCTGTAGCGCAAAATGAAGCAGCAAGTTTCATTACGGACCGTTTTGGTAGCAAGTATTCTAAGCATGGTAGCAAGGTCAAAAACGCTTCAGGTGCTCAGGATGCCCACGAGGCTATTCGTCCGTCAAGTGTCTTTAATACACCTGAAAGCATTGCTAAGTATCTGGACAAGGATCAGCTCAAGCTTTATACCCTTATCTGGAATCGTTTTGTAGCGAGCCAGATGACAGCTGCTGTCTTTGATACCATGGCCGTTAAATTGTCTCAAAATGGGGTTCAATTTGCTGCCAATGGTAGTCAGGTTAAGTTTGATGGTTATCTTGCCATTTATAATGATTCTGATAAGAATAAGATGTTACCAGACATGGCTGTTGGAGATGTGGTTAAGCAGGTTAATAGCAAACCAGAGCAACATTTCACTCAACCGCCTGCTCGCTATTCTGAAGCGACACTGATCAAGACCTTGGAGGAAAATGGGGTTGGACGTCCGTCAACCTACGCACCGACCATTGAAACTATTCAGAAACGTTATTATGTTCGCCTTGCAGCCAAACGTTTTGAACCAACAGAGTTGGGAGAAATTGTTAACAAGCTCATCGTTGAATATTTCCCAGATATCGTAAACGTGACCTTCACAGCTGAAATGGAAGGCAAGCTGGATGATGTCGAAGTCGGAAAAGAGCAGTGGCAACGTGTTATAGACGCCTTTTACAAACCATTCTCTAAAGAAGTCGCCAAGGCTGAAGAAGAAATGGAAAAAATTCAAATCAAGGATGAACCAGCTGGATTTGACTGTGAAGTGTGTGGCAGTCCAATGGTCATTAAACTTGGTCGTTTTGGTAAGTTCTACGCTTGTAGCAATTTCCCAGATTGCCGTCATACCCAAGCAATCGTGAAAGAAATCGGTGTAGAGTGTCCAAGTTGTCATCAGGGACAAATCATTGAGCGTAAAACCAAACGCAATCGCCTTTTCTATGGTTGCAATCGCTATCCAGAATGTGAATTTACATCTTGGGACAAGCCTGTTGGTCGTGACTGTCCAAAATGTAGCAACTTCCTCATGGAGAAAAAAGTCCGTGGTGGTGGCAAGCAGGTTGTTTGTAGCAATGGTGATTACGAAGAAGAAAAGATTAAATAAGAAGAGAGTCCTGAAAGTTAATTTCAGGCTCTTTTTGGTTGGAACTTGACAAAATTCATCATTTTATGCGAAACTAGAAGAAGATTATTTTAATTAGGAGTAGTTATGCGTCTTATCTATCTGATAATTGGTTTTTTATCGCTGGCCTTGGCTATTGTTGGGGTTGTCTTGCCCTTGTTGCCGACAACGCCTTTCCTTTTGTTGTCTATTGCTTGTTTCTCCAGAAGTTCTAAGCGCTTCGAAGATTGGCTTTATCATACCAAGCTCTATCAAGCATATGTAGCTGACTTTCGTGAGACCAAGTCCATTGCGCGTGAACGTAAGAAAAAAATCATCGTATCCATCTACATCTTGATGGGGATTTCCATTTATTTTGCTCCTCTACTACCAGTCAAAATCGGTCTGGGAGCTTTGACCATCTTTATCACCTATTATCTCTTCAAGGTCATTCCAGACAAAGAATAAGTAAAATTTGTAACCATTTCCCTTGATAAAATTGAAAGCATATTCACAACAATATGATATAATAAATTTAAAGTAATCTTTAAGGAGAATCAAATGATTTACGAATTTTGTGCTGAAAATGTGACCTTGCTTGAAAAAGCGATGGAGGCTGGAGCTCGTCGGATCGAACTTTGTGATAATCTTGCAGTGGGAGGAACAACACCAAGCTATGGAGTAACCAAGGCAGCGGTTGAATTGGCAGCTAACTACGATACGACCATTATGACCATGATTCGTCCACGTGGTGGCGACTTTGTCTATAATGACCTAGAAATTGATATCATGTT
Source organism: Streptococcus mitis (assembly GCA_963515455.1). Classification (GTDB taxonomy): domain Bacteria; phylum Bacillota; class Bacilli; order Lactobacillales; family Streptococcaceae; genus Streptococcus; species Streptococcus mitis_DN. The sequence continues at coordinate 20,298 of CAUPXP010000009.1, forward strand.
AGAAGACATTCGGTTGACAGCTCAGGCTGGAAGTCAAGGGGTTGTATTTGGGGCTTTAACTGCTGAGAAGAAGTTGGATAAGCCTAATCTTGAAAAGTTAATTGCTGCATCAAAAGGAATGGAAATTGTCTTCCACATGGCCTTTGATGAATTGAGCGATGAAGATCAACTAGAAGCTATTGACTGGCTCAGCCAAGCTGGAGTCACTCGTATCTTAACTCGTGCGGGTGTATCTGGCGATTCACTAGACAAACGTTTTGCTCACTATCACAGAATTTTGGAGCACGTTAAAGGTAAAATTGAAATTCTACCAGGTGGGGGGATTGACCTTGACAACCGTCAAACCTTTATTGACCAGCTGGGCGTGACACAATTGCATGGAACCAAGGTTGTCTTTTAAAAAATAGAAAGGAACTGCTAGCTTTGGGTAGCAGTTTTAACTTATGTTTGAAATTTTTAAATCCTATCAGTTTAATCAAGAAAAGGCTCGTGCCTATGGTTTTGTAGAAAGTAGTGGAGTTTGGACTTATAGCTGCATGATTTTGCAGGGTGATTTTGTCATGACTGTGTCCATCACTGCTGATAATGTGAATTTTCAGGTCTTTGATCAGGAAATGGGCGACCTCTATCCTCAAGTTCATATGGAAAGTATGACAGGAAGTTTTGTTGCAAGTGTCCGTGAGGCTTGTCTGGAGATTCTCTACCAGATTCGGAAGGCTTGTTTTGAGGTACAGGATTTTATCTGTCCTCAGACTAAGCGTATCATGGCTCAGATTCAGGAAAAGTATGGTAATCAGTTGGAGTATCTGTGGGAAAAATCACCTGATACGGCAGTGTTAAGACATGAAGGCAATAAAAAATGGTATGCTGTTTTGATGAAAATCTCTTGGGATAAGCTGGAAAAGGGTAGAGAAGGTTTAGTCGAAGCGGTCAACCTCAAACATGATCAAGTAGTGGATCTGCTTTCACAAAAGGGCATTTATCCAGCTTTTCATATGAATAAACGTTACTGGATTAGTGTGGCGCTTGATGATACTTTATCAGATGAAGAAGTACTAGAATTGATAGAAAAAAGTTGGAACTTAACTTCTAAAAAATGAAACATTTCAATAATTTTCAATTAGCTAAATATTCTATACTGAAGAAATTTTCAGAAAATATTTGATTTTTTCTTGACAAGTACTTTTGCCTATGCTAAAATACTAAACAAGATATCAAACGAAGGAGAAAGTCAAACATGAAAACAGCTAAGTTTAATCAATTTGCTTTGTTGTTGAGGTACTCGGGCTAGTGCAAAAAGCATTAGTCCTGTTTGGCTTACCAAGCGGGAGTGAAACAACATCTCGCTTGGACTTCTAAGCGAGATGTTTTTTTAAAACCATATTTGGAAAAGGGGAAATCTTATGAGAACAGTTGAATTTCTAGATACCAGCCTTCGGGATGGAGAGCAGACACCAGGTGTTAATTTTTCAATCAAGGAAAAAATTGCCATTGCAAGGCAGCTGGAGAAATGGGGCATTTCAGCAATTGAAGCTGGTTTTCCAGCGGCTAGTCCAGACTCATTTACGGCAGTTCAGGAGATTGCTAAGGCATTGAAGAAAACAGCGGTGACTGGCTTGGCACGCTCTGTCAAGTCTGATATCGATGCTTGTTATGAGGCCCTCAAGGACGCCAAGTATCCACAAGTTCACGTCTTTATTGCTACCAGTCCGATTCACCGCAAGTATAAACTCAATAAGAGCAAGCAAGAGATTTTGGAAGCTATTAAGGAGCATGTTTCTTATGCCCGTTCTAAATTTGAAGTGGTCGAATTCTCTCCTGAGGATGCGACTAGAACAGAGTTGAATTTCCTCTTACAAGTTGTTCAAACAGCGGTTGATGCAGGTGCAACTTATATCAATATCCCTGACACGGTAGGATTTACTACACCAGAGGAATATGGTGCCATCTTCAAATACCTGATTGAGAATGTCAAGACGGATCGTCAGATCATCTATTCGCCTCACTGTCATGATGATCTTGGAATGGCAGTGGCTAATAGCCTTGCTGCTGTCAAGAATGGGGCAGGACGTGTCGAAGGAACTATCAACGGTATTGGTGAGCGAGCTGGAAATGCTGCTTTAGAAGAAATAGCAGTGACCCTCAATATTCGCCAAGATTACTACCAAGCAGAGACAAGCATTGTCCTAAACGAAACCATTAATACTTCTGAAATGGTTTCTCGCTTCTCAGGAATTCCAGTTCCTAAAAACAAGGCTGTGGTTGGTGGCAATGCCTTTTCTCACGAATCTGGTATTCACCAAGACGGAGTCCTTAAAAATCCTCTTACCTATGAAATCATCACTCCTGAATTGGTCGGTGTCAAGAGTAATAGCCTCCCACTTGGAAAATTGTCTGGTCGCCATGCCTTTGTCGAGAAACTAAGAGAACTGGCCCTAGACTTTACAGAAGAGGATATCAAACCACTCTTTGCTAAGTTCAAGGCACTGGCCGACAAGAAACAAGAAATCACAGATGCAGATATTCGTGCTCTGGTAGCTGGAACCATGGTTGAAAACCCTGAAGGATTCCACTTTGATGATTTACAACTTCAAACTCATGCAGATAATGACATTGAAGCGCTTGTTAGCCTGGCTAATATGGATGGTGAGAAAGTCGAATTTAATGCGACAGGGCAAGGTTCCGTTGAAGCAATCTTCAACGCTATCGATAAGTTCTTTAACCAATCCGTCCGCTTGGTGTCTTACACTATTGACGCGGTGACAGATGGGATTGATGCCCAGGCTCGGGTCTTGGTCACTGTTGAAAACAGAGATACAGAAACCATATTTAACGCAGCAGGCCTTGATTTCGATGTGTTGAAGGCTTCGGCTATTGCCTACATCAATGCCAATACCTTTGTTCAAAAAGAGAATGCTGGTGAGATGGGACGCAGTGTTTCCTATCGTGACATGCCTAGTGTGTAAAGGAGAATGCTATGACAAAAAAAATAGTAGCTCTAGCAGGGGACGGAATTGGTCCAGAAATCATGGAGGCTGGATTAGAGGTTCTGGAAGCTCTAGCTGAAAAAACAGGTTTTGACTATGAGATTGATAGACGACCTTTTGGAGGTGCAGGTATCGATGCTGCAGGGCATCCCTTGCCTGATGAAACCCTCAAGGCAAGTAGAGAAGCAGATGCCATTTTGCTAGCGGCTATCGGTAGTCCTCAGTATGATAGTGCAACGGTTCGGCCTGAACAAGGCCTGCTGGCTCTCCGTAAGGAACTAAATCTCTATGCTAATATTCGCCCTGTTAAGATTTTTGAGAGTCTCAAGCATTTGTCACCACTAAAACCAGAACGAATTGCTGGTGTAGATTTTGTCGTTGTGCGGGAGTTGACAGGCGGGATTTACTTTGGGGATCATATCCTTGAAGAGCGCAAAGCGCGTGATATCAATGACTATAGCTATGAGGAAGTGGAGCGGATTATTCGCAAAGCCTTTGAAATCGCAAGAAATCGCAGAAAAATCCTTACCAGTATCGATAAGCAAAATGTTCTAGCAACATCAAAACTCTGGCGTAGAGTGGCTGAGGAAGTCGCACAAGATTTCCCAGATGTGACCTTGGAACACCAGTTGGTGGACTCAGCTGCTATGCTTATGATTACCAATCCTGCCAAGTTTGATGTCATCGTGATGGAGAATCTTTTCGGAGATATTCTATCTGATGAATCAAGCGTTTTATCTGGCACACTTGGGGTTATGCCATCAGCCAGTCATTCTGAAAAGGGTCCAAGTCTCTATGAGCCCATTCACGGTTCAGCTCCTGATATTGCAGGTCAAGGAATTGCTAATCCTATCTCCATGATTTTATCAGTTGCCATGATGTTGAGAGATAGTTTTGGACGTTATGAGGATGCAGAGCGTATCGAGCATGCTGTTGAGGCAAGTTTGGCAGCTGGTGTTTTAACAAGAGATATAGGTAGACAGGCTTCGACCAAGGAAATGACGGAAGCTATTATTGCAAGGTTATGAAGTTAGACGAAAAAATTACTCTAGCCCTCTTGATTTGGAATGTCATGATTTTCTTGATTTATGGCATTGACAAATCTAAGTCAAGGAGAAGAGTTTGGCGCATCCCTGAGAAAATCTTACTTATTTTAGCCTTTACTTGTGGTGGTTTTGGTGCCTGGCTAGCAGGAATCATCTTTCACCACAAGACTCGAAAATGGTACTTTAAAATAGTTTGGTTTCTTGGGATGGTGACCACACTAGTAGCCTTATATTTTATTTGGAGGTAATGGATGGCAGGAAAATCGATTTTTGATAAATTATGGGACCGTCATGTCATCACAGGAGAAGAGGGGCAACCCCAACTCATGTATGTGGATCAGCACTATATTCATGAAGTGACCAGCCCTCAAGCCTTTCAAGGTTTGCGAGATACAGGTCGCAGATTGAGACGACCAGATTTGACATTTGGAACCTTTGACCACAATGTCCCGACGGTCAATATCTACGATATTCGAGATGTAATTTCCAAGGCTCAAATTGATAAGCTGGCTGAAAATGTTGAGGAGTTTGGAATTGAACATGCGGCCCACGGTTCAGAAAAGCAGGGGATTGTTCACATGGTTGGTCCAGAAACAGGACGAACCCAACCAGGAAAATTCATCGTCTGTGGAGATAGCCACACAGCAACCCATGGAGCTTTCGGAGCAATCGCCTTTGGAATTGGGACCAGTGAGGTCGAACATGTCTTTGCGACACAGACACTCTGGCAGGTCAAACCCAAGAAAATGCTGGTGGAATTTACAGGTGTTCCTCAAAAGGGAGTTTATTCCAAGGATTACATTTTAGCCTTGATTGCCAAGTACGGCGTTGCTTGCGGCGTTGGCTACGTGGTGGAATATCGTGGACAAGCGATTGATGCACTGAGCATGGAAGAGCGAATGACCATCTGCAATATGTCCATCGAGTTTGGATCTAAGATGGGAATCATGAATCCGGACCAAACCACCTATGATTATCTCAAGGGACGAGAATGTGTTCCAGCGGACTTTGAAGAGGCTGTGGCGGATTGGAAAACCCTTGTCAGTGATGAGGATGCCGTTTATGATAAGGTTATCCAGATGGATGTCTCAGGATTGGCTCCCATGGTAACTTGGGGAACCAATCCCGCTATGGGGGTTGACTTTGACAGTAGCTTCCCAGAAATTAAAGATATGAATGATGAGCGAGCTTACAACTACATGGACTTAGAGCCAGGTCAAAAGCCAGCGGATATTGAACTAGGCTATATCTTTATCGGCTCATGTACTAATGCTCGTCTCAGTGACTTGCAGCTGGCTGCGAGATTTGTCAAAGGAAAGAAAATTGCTCCTAACTTAACAGCTATCGTAGTCCCAGGCTCTCGTCCTGTAAAACGAGCTGCTGAGAAGTTAGGCTTGGACAAGGTTTTCTTAGATGCTGGCTTTGAATGGAGAGACCCAGGTTGCTCTATGTGCCTAGGAATGAATCCTGACAAGGTTCCAGATGGCGTTCACTGTGCCTCAACCAGCAACCGCAACTTTGAAGACAGACAGGGATTTGGGGCTAAGACCCATCTCTGCAGTCCAGCCATGGCGGCTGCAGCAGCTATCGCAGGGCGCTTCGTAGATGTTCGGCAAATGCCAGAAGCCCAGTAAGGAGAGGATATGGAGAAATTTACAGTTTATACGGGAACGACCGTTCCTCTTATGAATGATAATATCGATACCGATCAAATCCTACCTAAGCAGTTTCTCAAGTTAATAGATAAGAAAGGCTTTGGTAAGTACCTCATGTATGCTTGGCGTTATCTGGACGACAAGTATACTGAGGACCCAGACTTTGTCTTTAACCGACCTGAATATCGGAAAGCCAGTATCCTCATCTCAGGGAATAACTTTGGGGCAGGTTCTTCGAGGGAACACGCGGCTTGGGCTCTAGCAGACTATGGTTTTAAAGTCGTGATTGCAGGATCTTTCGGTGATATTCATTACAATAATGAACTCAATAATGGCATGTTGCCCATTGTCCAGCCTAGAGAGGTTAGAGAGAAACTAGCTCAGCTACAACCAAGTGACCAGGTAACTGTGGACTTGGAACAACAGAAAATCATCTCACCAGTTGGAGAATTCACTTTTGAAATCGATAGCGAATGGAAACACAAACTCTTAAATGGTTTGGATGATATCGGTATTACTTTGCAGTATGAAGACTTGATTGCTGCTTATGAAAAACAACGACCAGCCTACTGGCAGGATTAGAAAAATAGAAAAGGAAATAGAACTATGACAAAACACATTCAATGGAAGGGAACACTTTCACAAGAAGGCTATGACATTTTAAAAGGTGAGGGCGGATGTATCGTTTGCCCTACAAAAGTTGGTTACATCATCATGACTAGCGATAAGTCTGGTCTTGAACGTAAGTTTGAAGCCAAAGAACGTAACCGTAACAAACCAGGTGTTGTTCTCTGTGGTAGCATGGATGAGCTTCGTGCTTTAGCACAACTCAACCCAGAAATTGAAGCCTTTTACCAAAAACATTGGGACGAAGATATTCTTCTTGGTTGTATCCTTCCTTGGAAACCAGAAGCCTTTGAAAAACTCAAAGCATACGGTGATGGCCGTGAAGAACTTATGACGGACGTGCGTGGTACTAGCTGTTTCGTTATCAAGTTTGGGAAAGCTGGTGAACAATTGGCTGCCAAACTTTGGGAAGAAGGTAAAATGGTTTATGCCTCATCAGCAAACCCATCTGGAAAAGGAAACCGTGGTAAGGTAGAAGGTATCGGAGAACGTATCGAAGGAGCTGTTGACCTTGTTATCGAGGCAGACGACTATGTGGCATCAATCCAGCCTGACAAAACGATTGAAACTCGCTATGAACAAGGCGTAATGGTATCAATGGTCGATAAAGACGGCAAGCTCATCCCAGAACAAGGAGGAGCACGTTCAACTTCACCAGCTCCAGTTGTAATCCGCAAAGGGCTTGACATTGATAAGATTATGATGCACTTGTCAGACACCTTTAACTCATGGGACTACCGTCAGGGAGAGTATTATTAGGATAGAGAAGAAGTGGGGAGAAAATAATCTCTCCTCTTTTTATTGTTATTTACACAATAAAAACCGAACAATATATTTTAATTTATAAAATTATTTGACAAAAACTGTACTTTAGTTTATAATAAATTAAGGAAACGTCGGAAAAGGCGTAGTGATGCGAGAGCATAGGTAGGTCATTACAAAAGAAACGAGACATCGAGATGTTAAATGAATTTCCAATTTTTGATTACGAAGATATTCAATTGATTCCGAATAAATGTGTCATTAAAAGTCGTGCAGAAGCGGATACAAGTGTCACTCTAGGAAATCACACCTTTAAACTACCTGTTGTGCCAGCTAATATGCAGACGATTTTGGATGAAAATGTAGCAGAGCAACTGGCTAAAGGTGGTTATTTCTACATTATGCATCGTTTTGATGAGGCAGGGCGCATTCCTTTTATTAAACGCATGCATGATCAAGGGCTCATTGCTTCTATCTCTGTCGGTGTTAAGGATTATGAGTATGATTTTGTTAGCCAGCTCAAGGCTGATGCTCCAGAATATATCACGATTGACATTGCTCATGGTCATGCGGATAGCGTGATTTCTATGATTCAACACATCAAGAAAGAATTGCCAGATACCTTTGTCATTGCTGGAAATGTGGGAACACCAGAAGCTGTGCGTGAATTGGAAAATGCTGGTGCAGATGCGACTAAGGTCGGAATCGGTCCTGGTAAGGTTTGTATCACCAAGGTCAAGACTGGTTTTGGTACAGGTGGTTGGCAGTTGGCTGCTCTACGCTGGTGTGCCAAGGCTGCACGTAAACCGATTATCGCTGATGGAGGAATTCGTACTCACGGTGATATTGCCAAGTCTATCCGATTCGGTGCCAGCATGGTCATGATTGGTTCCCTCTTTGCAGGACACGTCGAAAGTCCAGGGAAAACGATTGAAGTCGATGGTGAACAATTCAAAGAGTACTACGGTTCAGCTTCACAATATCAAAAGGGTGCTTACAAAAATGTGGAAGGAAAACGCATCTTGCTTCCTGCCAAAGGTCATCTGCAAGACACTTTAACTGAGATGGAACAAGACCTTCAAAGTGCTATTTCGTATGCAGGTGGACGTCAGGTTGCTGACCTTAAACACGTTGATTATGTAATCGTGAAAAACTCTATCTGGAATGGGGATGCTTCCCACTAAGACGGGCTATATAGCCAGAAAAAAACTTGTTATTAGGGCAAATTTTTGTTATAATAAAACAAGTTTCCACCCTTAGTGTAATGGATATCACGTAAGATTCCGGTTCTTGAGATGGGGGTTCGATTCCCTCAGGGTGGATGTAAACATCCTAAAAAGCCTTTAATAGGGCTTTTTTCTTTATTCTGACCCAAGTTTAACCCTAAAACTGAAAATCTCTTTTTAAAGAATTCCCAAATGCTCTCCAGTCCCGTTTTAAAGTGACTCAGGGGGCTTTTTTTGATATAATAAAAAGGACTGTTATCAGTTAGAAAGAGGTTGGTATGAAAGAATTACAAACTGTACTAAAGAACCATTTTGCAATCGAATTTGCAGACAAAAAGTTACTGGAAACTGCCTTTACTCATACGAGTTATGCCAATGAGCATCGCCTCTTAAAAATTTCACACAATGAGCGCTTGGAATTTTTAGGAGACGCTGTTCTACAGTTATTGATTTCAGAATATCTGTATAAAAAATATCCTAAAAAGCCTGAGGGTGATTTGTCTAAACTCCGTGCCATGATTGTTCGCGAGGAGAGTTTGGCTGGTTTTGCGCGTGATTGCCAGTTTGACCAGTTTATCAAGCTGGGTAAAGGGGAAGAAAAATCTGGTGGTCGTAATCGTGACACCATTCTTGGTGATGCCTTTGAAGCCTTTCTTGGTGCCCTCCTTTTGGACAAGGATGTGGCCAAGGTCAAGGAATTTATCTATCAAGTCATGATTCCTAAGGTTGAAGCAGGCGAGTTTGAGATGATTACAGACTACAAAACCCATCTCCAAGAGTTGCTTCAGGTCAATGGTGATGTGGCTATCCGTTATCAGGTAATTTCTGAAACGGGTCCTGCCCACGATAAGGTCTTTGATGTAGAAGTTCTTGTCGAAGGTAAGAGCATTGGTCAAGGTCAAGGTCGTTCTAAGAAATTAGCAGAGCAGGAAGCTGCCAAAAATGCTGTTGAGAAAGGGCTGGATTCATGTATTTAAAGGAAATCGAAATTCAGGGATTCAAGTCTTTTGCTGATAAGACCAAGGTCGTCTTTGACCAAGGCGTGACAGCAGTTGTTGGACCCAATGGATCTGGAAAATCCAATATTACAGAAAGTCTGCGTTGGGCCTTGGGGGAATCAAGTGTTAAGAGTCTCCGTGGGGGCAAGATGCCGGATGTCATTTTTGCTGGAACTGAAAGTCGCAAACCGCTCAATTATGCTTCTGTAGTTGTGACTTTGGATAATAATGACGGATTTATCAAGGATGCAGGCCAAGAAATCAGGGTAGAACGCCATATCTATCGTAGTGGTGATAGCGAATACAAGATTGACGGCAAGAAAGTCCGTCTGCGTGATATTCACGATCTTTTCTTGGATACAGGTTTGGGACGAGATTCCTTCTCTATCATTTCCCAAGGGAAGGTTGAGGAGATTTTCAACTCCAAGCCTGAGGAACGGAGAGCTATTTTTGAAGAAGCTGCTGGAGTTTTGAAATACAAGACTCGTAGAAAAGAGACTGAGAGCAAATTGCAACAAACTCAAGATAATCTAGACCGCTTAGAGGATATTATCTACGAATTGGATAATCAAATCAAGCCTCTTGAGAAACAAGCTGAGAACGCCCGTAAGTTTTTAGATTTGGAAGGTCAACGCAAGGCTATTTATTTAGACGTGCTGGTTGCTCAAATCAAGGAAAATAAGGCTGAACTAGAGGCGACAGAAGAAGAGTTGGCTCAGGTTCAGGAACTTTTGACGAGCTACTACCAAAAGCGTGAAAAATTAGAAGAAGAAAATCAGAATCTCAAGAAGCAACGCCAAGATTTACAGGCTGAAATGGCCAAAGATCAGGGCAGTTTGATGGACTTGACCAGTCTGATTAGTGATTTAGAGAGAAAATTAGCACTATCGAAACTGGAATCTGAGCAAGTAGCCCTGAATCAACAGGAAGCACAAGCTCGTTTGGATACTTTAGAGGATAAGAGAAATTCACTCAGCCAAGAAAAATCCGATAAAGAAAGCTCTTTAACTCTGTTAGAGGAAAATATAGTCCAAAATAATCAAAAACTCAATCGACTAGAAGCTGAATTGCTAGCTTTTTCAGATGATCCTGATCAGATGATTGAGCTCTTACGTGAACGCTTTGTGGCGCTTTTACAGGAAGAAGCGGATGTCTCAAACCAACTGACTCGTATTGAGAATGAGTTGGAAAATAGTCGTCAGCTTTCTCAAAAACAAGCAGATCAACTAGAAAAGCTGAAAGAACAGCTGGCTACAGCTAAAGAGAAGGCTAGTCAGCAAAAGGCGGAGCTTGAAACTGCCAAGGAGCAGGTTCAGAAATTATTGGCCGACTACCAAGCTATTGCCAAGGAGCAAGAGGATCAGAAAACTTCCTATCAAGCTCAACAAAGTCAACTCTTTGACCGTCTGGATAGTCTCAAAAACAAGCAGGCTAGAGCCCAAAGTTTGGAAAACATCCTGAGAAATCATAGTAACTTTTATGCAGGTGTTAAGAGTGTTCTCCAAGAGAAAGATCGTCTTGGCGGTATTATTGGAGCAGTCAGTGAGCATCTGACCTTTGATGTGCATTATCAAACTGCCCTAGAAATTGCGCTTGGAGCCAGCAGTCAGCATATCATCGTAGAAGATGAAAACGCGGCAACCAAGGCGATTGATTTCCTTAAACGAAACAGGGCTGGTCGTGCAACCTTCCTTCCGTTGACAACGATCAAGGCGCGTACGATTTCTAGTCAGAACCAAGATGCTATTGCCGCAAGTCCGGGATTTCTGGGTATGGCTGATGAGCTGGTGACATTCGATACTAGACTGGAAGCTATTTTCAAGAATTTGCTAGCCACGACGGCCATATTTGATACAGTAGAACATGCGCGTGCGGCAGCTCGTCAAGTTCGTTATCAGGTTCGTATGGTAACCCTTGATGGGACGGAGTTGCGCACAGGTGGTTCCTATGCAGGTGGAGCCAATCGCCAGAATAATAGCATTTTCATCAAACCAGAACTGGAGCAATTACAAAAAGAAATTGCTGAAGAAGAAGCCAGCTTGCGTACAGATGAAGCGAGTTTGAAGGCCTTGCAAGATGAGATGGTTTCATTGACAGAAAGATCAGAAGCCATCAAATCTCAGGGAGAGCAGGCTCGTATTCAGGAGCAGGGCTTATCCCTCGCTTATCAGCAGACCAGTCAGCAAGTTGAGGAACTAGAAACTCTTTGGAAACTCCAAGAAGAGGAATTAAATCGTCTTTCTGACGGAGATTGGCAAGCAGATAAGGAAAAATGCCAAGAGCGTCTTGCTACCATTGCCAGTGACAAGCAAAATCTGGAAGCTGAGATTGAAGAGATTAAGTCTAACAAAAATGCCATCCAAGAACGCTATCAAAACTTGCAAGAACAGGTAGCGCAAGCTCGTTTACTTAAGACAGAACTGCAAGGGCAAAAACGTTATGAAGTTGCTGATATTGAACGTTTAGGCAAGGAATTGGACAATTTAGATATCGAACAAGAGGAAATCCAGCGTCTTCTTCAAGAAAAGGTTGACAATCTTGAGAAAGTTGATACAGAGCTTCTAGCTCAGCAGGCTGAAGAAGCCAAAACTCAGAAAACAAATCTCCAACAAGGTTTGATTCGCAAGCAGTTTGAGTTGGATGATATAGAAGGTCAACTGGATGATATTGCCAGTCATTTGGATCAGGCTCGCCAGCAGAATGAAGAGTGGATTCGCAAGCAAACTCGTGCTGAAGCTAAGAAAGAAAAGGTCAGCGAGCGCTTGCGCCATCTACAAAGTCAATTAACAGACCAGTACCAGATTAGCTATACTGAAGCTCTAGAAAAGGCACATGAATTGGAAAACCTCAATCTGGCAGAGCAAGAGGTGCAGGATTTAGAGAAAGCTATTCGCTCACTGGGGCCTGTCAATTTGGAAGCTATTGACCAGTACGAAGAAGTCCACAACCGTTTGGATTTCCTAAATAGCCAGAGAGATGATATTTTGTCAGCGAAAAACCTGCTCCTTGAGACCATTACAGAGATGAATGATGAGGTTAAGGAACGCTTTAAATCAACCTTTGAGGCAATTCGTGAGTCCTTTAAAGTGACCTTTAAGCAGATGTTTGGCGGAGGTCAGGCAGATTTGATTTTGACGGAAGGAGACTTGCTGACAGCTGGGGTTGAGATTTCTGTCCAACCACCAGGTAAGAAAATTCAGTCTCTCAACCTCATGAGTGGTGGGGAAAAAGCCTTATCGGCTCTTGCTTTGCTTTTCTCTATCATTCGAGTTAAGACTATCCCGTTTGTTATCTTAGATGAGGTAGAGGCGGCGCTGGACGAAGCCAATGTTAAACGTTTCGGGGATTACCTCAATCGATTTGACAAGGACAGCCAGTTTATCGTCGTAACCCACCGTAAGGGAACCATGGCAGCGGCTGATTCCATCTATGGAGTGACCATGCAAGAGTCAGGTGTCTCAAAAATTGTTTCGGTTAAGTTAAAAGATTTAGAAAGTATTGAAGGATGACAATTAAACTAGTAGCAACAGAAATCGGAATAAGTAAATTGATACAATAGCATATAAAGAAAGCCTTGAAATTTAGCTGATTTCAGGGCTTTTTAACTGTCTATTGCTATCAGGGTAAAATCATTAGAGATGTTGTGAGTTTATGGAGACACCCTTGATTTGTAAAATGTTATACTCTTCGAAAATCAAATTCAAACCACGTCAACGTCGCCTTGCCGTACTCAAGTACAGCCTGCGGCTAGTTTCCTACTTTGCTCTTTGATTTTCATTGAGTATTAAATAGTAGAGAATCATTTCATCTATTCTTTGTTTACCAGTTTATCGAAATGGCTAGTATAGTGTAATTTTAACTTGTCTTCTCCTAAAATATCAAGGACTTGTATGGCCTGTTTCATTTTTTCAATTCCGCTATCTGAATGACGCTTAAATTCAAAGTAACCAGTTGCATAGAGAAAAACTGTCTGTTCATAAAAGTTTAATTCATTATCTAATAATGCTTTTATTTCGGTGATTAGACAAGTACAGTTTGAAAATTCTTCCTTATCTACGCTCAGAATTAGACAATTGATGGCCAATTGAGTGACAATTCGCTTATTTGTTTTATTCAATGAAGAGTAGATGTAATTGTTCAACATTTCCTTTGTTAATAGGAAGTAGGAGTTGTAGTTTATTGTTCGTACACAGTTACCTAATAAAGTGATTTCATAGTAACCCCATTTTTCAACTTTGAAGAGATAATCTGTCAATTGAAGTAATTCTTTATTTGATGGAATAATGCTGGAATCCATTGTATGTAGAATGGATTTTATCATTGTTTTCTCGAAAGAATTTAAAGTGTAATGTGATGAGTCAGAAAGTAGAGCAGCTATATTTTTGATGTTTTGTGATGAATATTGCTTACGAATATATTGAACCAAATTAGCGAATAATTCAGTATTAGTATAATCTTCATCATGTAATACAAGAAACTCGTCTAAAGAAATGTGTAATTTGTCTAAAATATTGATAAGTCGAATACAAGATATCTCTGATTCCCCACGTTCGAATCTAGATATTTGAGATTTTGAAAGGTGTTCATCTGCTACAGAGCATAGACTAATTTGTTTTCCTTTACGAACTTTTCTAAGTGTGATGCCAAGTTTTGATTTCATAATTTCCCATTTTCCCAACAAAAATTAAATCCGTTTTTATTTATTGTACAATAAATAAAATCAGTTATCAATTTTAGCTACTCGAAAAGAAACTAGAGGAACAGTTTTTGCGGGAATTAGACTTGTTGAATTTTATGGTCTGACTAAGAATTCTTTGAATACCCAAATGCCAGTTTTCGCGTTTGCAGTAGAATAGGAGATAAAAATGGAAAAATTAGTTATATCTAATGTTATTAAAACATACAAAGACACAGTTGCTTTAAGGGATGTAAATCTAGAATTGGAAAAAGGTAAGAGGTATTTTTTACTTGGAAAAAACGGATCAGGAAAATCTACTTTAATTGATTGTATCGCAGGGCATATAAGCTATAAGGGCAGTATTACTTATAATAAAAAGGTTCAATTTTATAGAGAAATAGCTTATCAACCTCAGCATTTTAATATACTAGAAAATTTGAAAGTGTCAGAAGTAATCAATTTTTTTAAATCTTCGGTCTCGTCGTATCGGTTTGATCAGGAGCTCTATAATTTTCTTGAGATTGCTAATATTTTAAAGAAAAAGGTGAAATCTTTATCAGGTGGACAGCGTAAATCCCTATCAATATTCATTTCATTAGTAATGAATAAGAAAATTGTAATTTTGGATGAACCATTTTCAGAGTTGGATTTTGAAAAGAAGAAAGAACTCAATCAGTACTTATCCCAAAATTATCTTGATAAATTATTCATTGTTATTAGTCATGAATTAGAGGATATGCAGTTATTCACGAGTGATTTGATAATTTTAGATAATGGTAATGTCAAGTGTTGTGGAGACTATAATAATCTGTTCTCTAACTATAAAGTAAATACCATAGAAGATTTATATTTGGCAGTTACTGGGAAGACAATATATGAAAAGAGGATTTAAATATTGAAAAAAATATTACGGATGATTAAGTTTAGTTTTTTAGAAAATATGAGAAATTATGGAATCATTATCGGTTCAATTATTCCATCTACTGTATTTTTAATTATTGGTCTAGCAATTAAAAATATATTAAATAACACAGATATTATAAGTTTGTTACTCTATGGGCAATTTTTACCTATGAGTTTGATGCTACTCGTTTTATCATTCTCTTTCACTTTAAACATTAGTAGTTTTACAGAAAAAAGACAAACAAATTTTTTTAATTTTTTATCACATACTGATGTTAGTAATCTAGAATTTTATATTGGTACTTTTGTAGCTATGCTCTTGTTGTTTAATGTATTCCAACTACCTCTTTTACTTTTGTTCTTATCAATAGTGAAAAATATGTATACTCACATTATCCATCTTAGTATTGCTTCAAATATTATTTTTATAGTGATGTATCCATTAGGAATATTAATTTCCTTATTTATTAAGAGTATGTCTAAAGTTAATGCAATCATGACACCTGTAAATTTGATATTGATGTTTTCAATCTCAATGCCAACTTTATTCGCTAGTTTATTAGGAAAGGAAGTCACGATATTTTACACGTATCTTTTTTGGAATCCTCTAATAATTTTGAATGATTTTATTTTATTTGAAATGAATATAAGTGAAAAAATGTGGTTATCCAAAGAACTCTCTCTCTTTTTATTGTTTATCTTGTTTTTTGTATTCACTTTAGCGGTTTATTGTTTGGAAAAAAGAAGAATTCAGGAAATTTGAAAATATCCCCTATTAAAAATACGTGAATTGTAATTGAGAGCGGTGATAATCTTATGCAACAGTTAATGTATTTTTAAATTATAAAGAGAGGAGAAATAGAATAATAGAACATATTCTTGAAGAAATAAATCCATTTATTACTGAAGAATTTTTTTTGGAAGAACAGTTAGAAATGGATAATATGGCAGCTTCATTTGGCACTTTTAGCTTAGCAAGTTCAGGTTCTTGTCCAGCATCAACGGTTGCTTCAGCTTCTTCAGCTTCTAGTATTGGGTAATAACGACATCAGTAAAATATTTTAGAAAAGGATAAAAATGGAAAATATTATTGATATTGAATTAGTAAGTTCAACGGACCTTTTTGTAGAGGAACAGTTGGAAATGGATAATATGGCTGGAACATGGGGTTCTGCTTCAACATTTTCCTCTGCATCGACTTTTGGAGGTTGTGCAGCTACTGCTTCAAGCGGAGGCAGTGCATCGTCCTTCGGTTAGTTTGCATAATTTATCATAGAAAAAGGGTATTGAAAATGGAAAATATTTATAACACTACTATCTCTACTATTAATCCCAGTGTTATGGAAGATGTTTATATAGAAGAGCAATTTGATGAAGCGGAGCTAGCAGGTTTCACTTCTGCGGGTTCATTTGCGACTGGAGGTAGCTTTGCATGTGCTGGTAGTTGCGGTAGCTCTATATCATCTGCTTCCTCAGTATCTAGTGCAGGTGACTAATCTATTATGAAAAAAACATTTAGAACCCTAACGAGTGGGTTTGGAAATACAGATGATGTTATTCGACTAAGGCTTGACATAACTTCCTCTAAGGGGTTTATAAAAAAGGGGGTTGAAGTAAAAGCTATTGTTGATGATCAAACTGGAGAAGTTAGATTATTTGTGGATCCAGACATGCTTAGGTAGCAATAACTAAATAAATATCTCCCCCTGGTTTGGCTACTTGAAGGTATTACTTTGATTTTTCTAATTATTTAATAGATCTATTAAATAATTTTGTTATTAAACTGTAAATTCAACTTAAAATTGAATTTTGAAACTGGGCAAAAACTCAATTTCAGGAGAAAATGAAGTAAATCTTTCCACAATAAAACGTATAGCATCAAGGTTTTGAACTGCACCCCAAAAGTTAGACAGAAAAATCTAACTTTTGAGGTGTTTTTATTATGAAATTAACTTATGATGATAAAGTTCAGATCTATGAACTTAGAAAACAAGGATATAGCTTAGAGAAGCTTTCAAATAAATTTGGGATAAACAATTCTAATATTAGATATATGATTAAATTGATTGATCGTTACGGAATAGAGTTCGTCAAAAAAGGAAAAAATCGTTACTATTCTCCTGATTTAAAACAAGAAATGATTAATAAAGTCTTACATGAAGGCTGGACTAAAGATAGAGTTTCTCTTGAATACGGCCTCCCAAGTCGTACGATACTTCTTAACTGGCTAGCACAATACAAGAAAAACGGGTATACTATTGTTGAGAAAACAAGAGGGAGAGTACCTAAAATGGGACGTAAGCCAAAAAAGAGACCTGAAGAGAGGACAGAATTAGAACGTCTTAAAGCAGAAAATGAGTACCTGAGAGCGGAGAATGCTATCCTAAAAAAGTTAAGAGAACTCCGATTGAATGTTTTCGAAATAACGGTGTACTATTTCAATATCAACATACTATGTTATAACATGTTTTTATAAGATAAGTAACTATAGAAGAAAAGTTTCTATACCAACCTCTTCCTCATCCGAATGAAACCTCTTATTGGGTCTTAAAAAGTGATAGCCAGCAGACCTATTATTAGACTTTTTTGTCAGGGAAAGATGAGCAACAAGGTATCACGCTTTACCATCATGATCAGCGACGGAGTGGTTTAGTAGTTCAGAAATCCCAGGGAGCTTATTCTGCCTATGCGATAGCAGTCCAAGGTTTAGGAGCAAAGCGATGCTAAGCTTGATAAACTGCGAGATGCTCGTCTGCTTATCGTCAACTGGAAGAAGCTGCACTTGTTGGTTGTTGGGCACATGTGAGAAAGGAGTTTTTTGAAGCGACGCCCAAGCAAGTGGGGAAATCATTGTTAGGTGCTAAAGGCTTAGCTTATTGATGGGATACATTGTCAACTGATGAACGACTACAGAAACGTCAAGAAAAGCTCCAACACTTAATGGAAGACTTCTTTGTTTGGTGCCGGCTCCAGTCAGTTTTACAGGGTTCAGAACTAGGGAAGACTATTGAATACAGGCTCAATTATGAAGAAACCTTTAAGACAATTTTGAAAGACGAGCATCTCGTCCTTGTTATTGGACGATAAACAAGTGGAACTTACTCTGACTTGGAATTCCACTTGTTTTTCGATTTTTATCAGATTAATTTCAACTTTTATTGGCATTGGAAGTTAGTTTGGGAATTTAGAAAAAATCCAGATATACCAAAGGGGTAAGCGATATTGGATAAAAATCAAGTGATAAAGTAGGGAGTTTATCAAGCGTCTAATCTCAAATGTATTAGGCGCTATTTGCTTTTTCTATGGTATAATAGAAGGTGGATTTATTAAGGAGTATGAAGAATTTATGATTAAACTAGTAGCAACAGATATGGACGGAACCTTCCTAGATGGGAATGGGCGCTTTGATATGGACCGCCTCAAGTCTCTTTTGGCTTCCTACAAGGAAAAAGGGATTTACTTTGCGGTGGCTTCAGGGCGCGGATTTCTATCTCTGGAAAAATTATTTGCTGATGTTCGTGATGACATTATTTTCATCGCGGAAAATGGCAGTTTAGTAGAGTATCAAGGTCAGGACTTGTATGAAGCGACTATGTCTCGTGAGTTTTATCTGGCAACTTTTGAAAAGCTGAAAACGTCACCTTATGTAGGTATCAATAAATTGCTCTTGACGGGTAAGAAGGGTTCTTATGTGCTAGATACGGTTGATGCAACCTATTTGAAAGAGAGCCAGCACTATAATGAAAATATCCAAAAAGTAGCGAGTTTGGAAGCTATCACAGATGATATTTTCAAATTTACAACCAACTTCACAGAAGAAACGCTAGAAGCTGGGGAAACTTGGGTCAATGAAAATGTCCCTGGTGTTAAGGCCATGACAACTGGCTTTGAATCCATTGATATTGTTCTGGATTATGTCGATAAGGGTGTGGCTATTGTTGAATTAGCTAAAAAACTTGGTATCACAATGGATCAGGTTATGGCTTTTGGAGACAATCTAAATGATTTGCATATGATGCAGGTTGTGGGACATCCTGTGGCTCCTGAAAATGCACGACCAGAAATTTTAGAATTAGCAGAGACTGTGATTGGTCACCATAAAGACCAGTCGGTTATAGCTTATATGGAGGGCTTATAATGGTAGATATAAAATTGATTGCATTGGACTTGGACGGGACCTTGCTGACTACTGATAAAAGGTTGACGGATCGCACCAAGGCAACTTTGAAAGCTGCGCGTGATCGTGGTATCAAGGTCGTATTGACAACTGGTCGTCCCTTAAAAGCCATGGACTTCTTTCTCCATGAGTTAGGGACTGACGGTCAGGAAGATGAGTATACGATTACCTTTAATGGTGGTTTGGTTCAGAAAAATACAGGAGAAATCCTTGATAAAACAGTCTTTTCATATGATGATGTGGCACGCTTGTATGAAGAAACAGAGAAATTATCACTGCCTCTTGATGCCATCTCAGAAGGAACAGTTTATCAAATTCAA
Source organism: Streptococcus mitis (assembly GCA_963515455.1). GTDB lineage: Bacteria > Bacillota > Bacilli > Lactobacillales > Streptococcaceae > Streptococcus > Streptococcus mitis_DN. The sequence goes on from CAUPXP010000009.1 coordinate 39,677, forward strand.
TCTGACCAAGAAAGTCTTTATGCCAAATTCAATCCAGCTTTAACTTTTGTACCAGTTGACTTTGCAGACTTGTCTAGTCAAATGACCTACAACAAATGCGTGACTGCCTTTCCTCAAGAACCCTTGGATACAGCCATTCAGAAGATTTCTCCAGAATTGTTTGATCAATATGAAATCTTTAAGTCACGGGAAATGTTGCTAGAGTGGTCACCAAAGAATGTTCATAAAGCAACAGGTTTGGCAAAACTAATCAGCCATCTTGGAATCGACCAAAGCCAAGTCATGGCATGTGGTGACGAGGCAAATGACCTTTCTATGATTGAATGGGCAGGGCTCGGTGTTGCCATGCAAAACGCTGTTCCTGAAGTCAAGGCAGTGGCAAATGTGGTAACTCCAATGACCAACGATGAAGAAGCTGTTGCCTGGGCTATCGAAGAATATGTGCTAAAGGAGAACTAAGATATGGGATTATTTGACCGTCTATTCGGAAAAAAAGAAGAACCTAAAATCGAAGAAGTTGTAAAAGAAGCTCTGGAAAATCTTGATTTGTCTGAAGATGTTGAGTCTTCTCTTACAGAAGCTGAGGAAGTTTCTCAGGAAGAAGCAGAGGTTGAAAGTTCTGAAGAAACTCTGCTCGAAGAAGAGGATAATCAAGACACAGTTGAAGAAAATAACAATTTAGAGCCAGTTGTAGAAGTTTCTCAAGAAGAAATAGAAGAATTTCCAAACTCAGAAGAAGTCTCAGAGGAAGAGAATCCTGAACACGAAGAAGCTGTAGAAGAAAATAATTCTGAAGTTCTTGAACCAGAAACTACTCAAGCAGAAGAAACTGTTCAGGAAAAATATGACCGCAGTCTTAAGAAAACTCGCACAGGATTCGGTGCTCGTTTGAATGCCTTCTTTGCTAATTTCCGCTCTGTTGATGAAGAATTCTTCGAGGAACTGGAAGAATTACTGATCATGAGTGACGTTGGTGTACAGGTCGCTTCTAACTTAACAGAGGAGTTACGCTACGAAGCCAAGCTTGAAAACGCCAAGAAACCTAATGCACTTCGCCGTGTCATCATTGAGAAATTGGTTGAGCTTTATGAAAAGGATGGCAACTATGATGAAAGCATCCACTTCCAAGATGGCTTGACAGTCATGCTCTTCGTCGGTGTTAATGGTGTTGGGAAAACAACTTCTATCGGAAAACTAGCCCACCGCTACAAACAAGCTGGGAAGAAGGTCATGCTGGTTGCGGCAGATACCTTCCGTGCAGGAGCAGTAGCCCAGCTAGCTGAATGGGGTCGTCGTATGGACGTTCCAGTTGTGACTGGACCTGAGAAAGCTGACCCAGCCAGTGTGGTCTTTGATGGCATGGAACGTGCCGTAGCTGAAGGTATCGATATTCTCATGATTGATACAGCAGGTCGTCTGCAAAACAAGGACAACCTCATGGCTGAGTTGGAGAAGATTGGTCGTATTATCAAACGTGTTGTGCCAGAAGCACCGCATGAAACCTTTTTGGCACTTGATGCATCAACAGGTCAAAACGCTCTTGTACAGGCCAAGGAATTTTCAAAAATCACGCCATTAACTGGAATCGTCTTGACTAAGATTGATGGAACTGCTCGAGGTGGTGTGGTTCTAGCCATTCGTGAAGAACTCAATATTCCTGTAAAATTGATTGGTTTTGGTGAAAAAATCGATGATATTGGAGAGTTTAATTCAGAAAACTTTATGAAGGGTCTCTTGGAAGGCTTAATCTAATCAGAAGCAAAAATCCTGCAAGCTACAAACTTGCAGGATTTTTTGTTATTCTAAACGACCATCTTGACGATAGGCGATATCTGGTTGCCAAGTCCATTTGGCACCGAATTTTTCAAGTAAGTCAAAGCTGGCTTGAGGTCCCATGCTTCCAGCTTTATAGTCATGAAGTGGGGCACCATTTTCAGCCCAGAGTTCTTCGATACGGTCAATCAATTTCCATGACGCACCAACTTCATCCCAGTGGCTAAAGTTAGTTGAGTTATTATTTAAAACATCATAAATCAATTTCTCGTATGGTTCTGGAGAAGCACCAGTTGCGGTCGCATCTGTACGGTAATCAAGTGAGTTAGGAGCCAAGTTAAATTCTTCTCCTACTTGCTTCCCATTTAGGCTGAGAGAGAAGCCTTCTGTTGGTTGGATATAGATGGTCAAAATGTTTGGAGCAAGTGGCTCACCAAAGATAGAATCCATTTGTTTAAAGACGATGTTGACATGAGTTCCTTTTTCAGTCAGTCGTTTACCAGTACGGAAGAAGAAAGGAACGCCACGGAAGCGATCGCTGTCTACAAAGAAGGCACCAGATGCAAAGGTTTCAGTTGTAGATTCTGGATTCACATTTGGCTCGCTACGATAAGAGATGTATTTCATGCCATCAATCTTACCAGAACGGTATTGCCCACGGATAAAGTGTTCTTTAAGTTCTTCATCAGTTGGATGATAGAGGTTTTTAAAGACCTTAATCTTTTCAGCACGAATCTCATCTTTTGTGAAGCTTGCTGGCTTGTCCATAGCAAGGAGAGAAAGAAGTTGTAGTGTATGGTTTTGTACCATGTCGCGGAGGGCACCAGATTGGTCATAGTAGCCACCACGTTCTTCTACACCCAAGCGCTCCGCAAAGGTAATTTGAACATTGTCGATAAAGTCCTTGTTCCAAACGTTTTCAAAAATCAAGTTTGCAAAGCGAACTGCAAAGATGCTTTGGATCATTTCCTTACCAAGATAATGGTCGATACGGAAAATTTGCTCTTCGTCAAATGTTGCTAGGAGTTCGTCATTTAACTTGCTTGCAGTTGCGTAATCTGTACCAAATGGTTTCTCAACGATTAAGCGCTCAAAACCTTTACCGTCAACAATGTTTTCAGACTTGAGGTGTTTTGCTATAGTTCCAAAGAACTGAGGCGCCATAGACAAGAAGAAGAGCTTGTTGTGTTCAGCTTGGTACTTGTCATTTAGTTCAGCCTGCAATTGACGCAAAGCAATGTAGTGTTCTGTATCGTTGACATCATGACTTTGATAGTAGAAGTGGCTAGCGAACTCTTGAGCCTGTTCGGTACTATCTGCCAAATCAAGGATCGATTCGACGACAACAGATTCAAAATATTCCTTGCTCCAAGGACGACGGGCAGTTCCAATGACGGCAAAATGTTTGGAAAGATTGCCGGATTTATATAGTCTAAATAGGGAAGGGTAGAGCTTGCGTTTAGCCAGGTCTCCACTCGCACCGAAAATTGTAACAATAACCTTAGATGACATCTAGCTACCTAATTTCTATTTTTATTCCTAGTCTTGCTAGGTATGAGGAAACCTCATTTCATAAACTTAATTCTAACATAATTTTCCGAAAAATCAAAAATTCCAATACGAGATAGAAAAAAACTGCAAGGAAATCCTTACAGTTTGAGTATTAGACGTTTAAGACCTTGTCCAAGAAATCTTTCAGACGTGGGTGTTGAGGGTTATCAAAGATTTGATCAGGTGTTCCGTCTTCTAGGAACTCGCCATCTGCAGTAAAGATAACGCGGTTGGCAACCTGACGAGCAAATCCCATCTCATGGGTTACGATAATCATGGTCATACCTTGCTCAGCCAATTCCTTCATAACGTTTAGTACGTCTCCGACCATTTCAGGGTCAAGGGCAGAAGTTGGTTCATCAAAGAGCATGATGTCTGGATTCATTGCTAGACCACGAGCGATGGCTACACGTTGTTTTTGACCACCTGACAGGCTATCTGGACAGGCCTTAGCCTTATCTGCTAGTCCAACCTTTTCAAGCAACTCCATTCCCAATTTTTCAGCTTCTTCCTTAGTCATCAACTTGTGCTCAATAGGAGCAAAGGTGATGTTGTCCAATACAGACATGTGTGGGAAGAGATTGAAGTGTTGGAACACCATTCCGATATTTTCACGGACGTGGTCAACGTTGGTTGTTTTTTCAGTTAAGTCATAACCGTTCACAGTGATGTGACCACTAGTGACTTCTTCTAGAAGATTGAGGCTACGGAGGAAAGTTGACTTACCAGAACCTGAAGGACCGATGATACAAACAACATCTCCTTCATAGAACTTGGTCGTAATTCCTTTTAAAACTTCATTTTTTCCGTAGCTTTTGTGTAAATCATTTACATCAATTTTTAATTTTGCCATTAACGAATCCTCTTTTCTAAGCGTTTCGCTAGTTTAGTCAAAAGCGTGATAATTACAAGATAGAAGATAGCAAGGATTGCATACATCTTGAAACTTTGGTAGTTACGGGCAATGATAATCTTACCAGTTTGGAAGAGTTCAACCAAACCGATAGCAGATACGATAGTTGTATCTTTAAGAGCGATAACGAATTGGTTAACAAAGTTTGGCAACATCAATTTAGTTGCTTGTGGCAAGATAATCTTACGCATGGTTTTTACATAAGAGATCCCCAAGCTTCGGCTGGCTTCCATTTGACCAACAGGAACGGCCTGAATACCACCACGAACGATTTCAGCGATATAAGCGGCTGCATTGAGGGATAGGGCAATGGTACCAGCCACAAAGTCGTTAATTGGACTTTGTTGGCCTGTGATAGACTCGATGAAGTTTGGAATTCCCCAGAAGATGAAGGCTGCAAGAATCATCAAAGGAATACCACGGATAACGTCAACGAAAATCTCAGAGATCACACGAAGAGATTTATACGGGCTGACACTAAACATACCGAAGATAATCCCGATGACAATGGCAAAAGCAAATGAAATAAGTGCTAAAGCAAGAGTGATACCAAGCCCGCTAAGGAGTTGTTTGTAGTTGTTTTGAAGCAAGCCCCAGATAGTTGTTTCGTCAACAGTGCTTGTTGAAGCAGATGAAGATTCGCTAGCTAGGTACTTGTCAAGAATCTTTTGGAATTCACCGTTTGCTTTAAGGTTAGCAAGTCCGTTGTTGAACATTTGAATCAATTCTGGATTGGCTCCTTTTTTAACGGCAAAGGCTGTTTCACCGATTGGAGTTCCAGCAATTGGTGTTTTCAATTTTTGACCTTGGCTGATAGAGTATTTAAGAACAGGCTCATCATCCATTACGGCATCGACAGATCCAGTGTTTAAACTGTCATACATGGATGAACCATCAGCGAAAGTCTTAATTTTGTATCCATACTTACTTTGGTTTTCTGTTAAGAAAGTTTGAGAAGCCGTTCCGTTTTTAACACCGACTGTTTTCCCTTTCAAATCTTCATAAGAAGCAATGGTACTTGATTCTTTAACACCAAGAATGGTATTAGCAGTATAGTAGGATTCCGAGAAATCAAAGGTTGCCTTACGTGCATCAGTGACTGACATTCCTGCAATAATACCATCTGCTTGGCCAGCTTGGACAGCACTGATTGCAGCATCAAAACCTGGATTGGTGATTTCGATTTCAAAACCTTGGTCTTTTGCAATGGCTTTGATCAGTTCCATATCGATACCCGTGTATTGGTTACTTGAGTTCTGGAAAACAAAAGGTGCAAAAGAAGAATCGCTGGCAATGATGTATTTAGCTTTAACAGGAATAGCTTTTAATCCTGCTAGAGTAGTTGTAGTTGGAACTGCTGAAGATGATGAAGCAGTCCATTTCTTGATGATTTTATCAAGACTACCATCTTTTTTCATTTCAGCCAAGGCTTGGTTAAATTCAGTAACCAGGTGCTCGTATTTGCTTCCTTTTTTAACACCGAAAGCAAAACTCCCTACAGCTTCCCCATCCATTTCAATATGAAGGTCTTGACCTTGGTTAATAGCATACTCGATAACAGGTTTGTCATCCATCATAGCATCAATGGCACCAGCACTCAAGCTGTTGTTCATCAAATCACTAGTGTCAAATGTTTTAATAGTAAAGCCGTATTTATCTTTGATTGTTTCAAGAAAACGTTGAGCGGCAGTTCCGTTTTTAACACCAACGGTTTTGCCAGTCAATTGGTCGTACTTGCTAATCTTGTGTGCCTTTGTAGTTGCAATGACAACTTTTGTATCATAGTAAGTATCAGACATGGTGAAAACTTTTTCACGTTCTTTCGTCTTTGTCATCCCTGCCATGATGGCATCAGCTTGCCCAGCTTGAACCGCATTGACCGCTGCGTCAAATCCAGGATAGGACATCTGAATGTTCCATCCTTTAATCTCAGCGACTTTGTTAATAATGTCAACATCAATTCCTTTATAAGTTTGATCTGAATCTTTAAACTCAAAAGGTGCATAGGCGGTATCAGAAACAATCTTAATCGTTTCAGCTTTGGCAATACCTAATGAGAAAATTGGGAATAAAATTAGCAAAAATGCTAGAAATTTTTTCTTCATTTTTAGTCTCCTTTTCCGAATATTTTCCCATTATATCAGAAAAAGTAAAAAAAGGCAAATTTTTATATTTCTGTGTTAGAAAATATAACATCCATAATTCTTGTTTTGTCTTGAATCACACAACAGAAGTGCTATAATAAAGGTATATCATATAGTAAAAGAGGATAAAGTTATGAAAGACAAAAGAATCTTAAAAGACTTTGAAACTTCTAAAATGAGTTTAAACATTTACACAAGCCCCTTGTTAGCCTTTGCTTTTGTCTTCATAGGAGAGTTTGTGGCTTTTACTCTGTATGGTATTAGTTTGTTAGCTCTCATCGGACTTGCTAGAAATTTTGGAGAGGCTGGTCAAAATCTTGCAAGCTACTTACAGACCTTGCAGCAGAGCTTGATGGATAAAACAAGTGACTTTCATTTAATTTTAGATTTACTGGCCTTTGGTTTTATACTCAACACTGTGTTCAGATGGACTAAAAAAGTTGAGAAAAGACCTATTCGAACCTTGGGATTTTATAGAGAAAATTTCCTCAGCAATCTTGTTAAAGGATTTGGGCTAGGTCTGGCACTTTTTCTTCTGACCTTGTTAGGTTTAGTAGCATTAGGGCAATATCGTTTTGAGTCCATTCACTTGGATACTTATTCGCTAGCTTTTACTTTATTTACAATACCTTTTTGGATTTTACAAGGAACGGCAGAAGAATTGGTTACTCGTGCTTGGCTGATTCCACAATTGGCTAAGAGAACCAATATTAAAGTCGCTATTATCATATCTAGTAGTCTCTTTACCTTACTTCATTTAGGAAATCCAGGCATAACTTTCTTATCTGCAATTGATCTCTTTTTATTCGGAGTTGCCATGTCCCTATATCTTCTTAAAACAGATACTATATGGGGTATAGGTGGTATTCATGGAGCTTGGAATTTCGCACAGGGAAACCTCTTTGGAGTATTAGTTAGTGGTCAGTCTTCAGGAACATCAATCATGAAATTTACTCCACAAGGCAATCAAGACTGGCTATCTGGTGGGTCTTTTGGTATCGAGGGTTCCATCGTGTCCAGTATTATTTTGTTTCTGCTGATTCTTTATCTCGTTTATCAATTAAAGAAAGAAAATGAAAGGATGTGACTTCGGTCCGTCCTTTTCTTCGTGAAAATGCTACAAGTATGCTAAAATAGGAATAGCACATGGAGAGAGGATTCTTATGATCAATCGCATTACAGATAATCAATTTAAACTAGTATCAAAATATCAACCATCAGGAGATCAACCCCAAGCTATCGAGCAGTTGGTGGATAATATCGAGGGTGGAGAAAAAGCTCAGATTCTGATGGGGGCGACTGGTACAGGGAAGACCTATACCATGAGTCAGGTCATTTCCAAAGTCAATAAACCTACTCTGGTCATTGCCCACAATAAAACGCTTGCTGGACAGCTCTATGGGGAGTTTAAGGAATTTTTCCCTGAAAATGCTGTTGAGTACTTCGTATCTTACTATGATTATTACCAACCTGAGGCCTATGTCCCTTCTAGTGATACCTATATTGAAAAGGATAGCTCTGTCAATGACGAGATTGACAAACTCCGCCACTCAGCGACTTCAGCCCTATTGGAGCGAAATGATGTTATTGTCGTGGCCTCGGTCTCTTGTATCTATGGTTTGGGTTCGCCCAAGGAATACGCTGACAGTGTTGTGAGTCTGCGTCCAGGTCTTGAAATTTCTCGTGATAAACTCTTGAATGACTTGGTTGATATCCAGTTTGAACGTAATGATATTGATTTCCAACGCGGAAGATTTCGTGTGCGTGGGGATGTGGTGGAGATTTTCCCAGCTTCCCGTGATGAACACGCCTTTCGAGTAGAGTTTTTTGGAGACGAAATTGACCGTATCCGTGAGGTTGAGACTCTGACAGGTCAGGTCTTGGGAGAAGTGGATCATTTGGCGATTTTCCCAGCCACTCACTTTGTGACCAATGAAGACCATATGGAAGTTGCCATTGCCAAGATTCAAGCAGAATTAGAAGAGCAGTTAGCTGTCTTTGAGAAGGAAGGTAAATTGCTTGAAGCCCAACGTTTGAAACAGCGGACAGAGTATGATATCGAAATGTTGCGTGAGATGGGCTATACAAACGGGGTTGAGAACTATTCACGCCACATGGATGGACGGAGCGAAGGAGAGCCTCCGTATACGCTTCTTGACTTCTTCCCAGATGATTTCTTGATTATGATTGACGAGAGTCATATGACCATGGGGCAAATCAAGGGCATGTACAATGGAGACCGTTCGCGTAAAGAAATGCTAGTAAATTATGGTTTCCGTTTGCCGTCCGCCTTGGACAATCGTCCTCTTCGTCGTGAAGAGTTTGAAAGCCATGTGCACCAGATTGTTTACGTTTCAGCGACACCAGGAGACTACGAAAATGAACAGACCGAGACAGTGATTGAGCAAATCATTCGTCCAACAGGACTATTGGATCCAGAGGTAGAAGTCCGTCCGACAATGGGACAGATTGATGACCTCTTAGGTGAAATCAATGCCCGTGTAGAAAAGAATGAGCGTACCTTTATTACCACTTTAACCAAGAAAATGGCAGAGGACTTGACCGACTACTTTAAGGAAATGGGCATCAAGGTCAAGTACATGCACTCGGATATCAAGACTTTAGAGCGGACAGAGATTATCCGAGATCTGCGCTTGGGTGTCTTTGACGTCTTGGTCGGAATCAACCTGCTCCGTGAAGGGATTGACGTTCCTGAAGTGAGCCTCGTAGCTATTCTCGATGCTGACAAGGAAGGTTTCCTTCGTAACGAGCGTGGACTCATCCAGACTATTGGTCGTGCTGCTCGTAATAGTGAGGGACATGTCATTATGTATGCGGACACTGTGACCCAGTCTATGCAACGAGCTATCGATGAAACGGCTCGTCGTCGCAAAATCCAGATGGCTTATAATGAAGAACATGGTATTGTGCCTCAGACAATCAAGAAAGAAATCCGTGACCTGATTGCCGTGACCAAGGCAGTTGCTAAGGAAGAAGACAAGGAAGTCGATATCAATAGCCTAAACAAACAAGAGCGCAAAGAACTGATCAAGAAACTAGAAAAACAAATGCAAGAAGCCGTCGAAGTGCTTGACTTTGAACTGGCGGCTCAGATACGTGATATGATGCTGGAAGTCAAGGCGTTGGGGTAGATGAAAATATTATTTTTGTAATATTATAAAAACGATTTTTTCGTAAAAAAAAAACGAAATTAGATTTTTTGTGGTATATGGAATGTTTTTTATCGATTTTAGCGTTAAAAAGAGAAAAATACAAAAAAGTATGGTATAGTGTATACAGGAGGACAGAATGATGAAAATACTCAAAACTAAAATACGAGGTTTATCTTACTTCAAAAATGGAGAGTTTGAATTCGATTTTTTTGCTAGTAAAAACGTAAACTTTTATGAGAAAGAAAGTAAAAATGTTTCTCATGTAATTAATAAGTTATATAAATTAAATTCAATTGCTCTATTAGGTATAAATGCATCTGGAAAAACAACTAGTTTAAAACTAGTTTTGGCAATGCTAAATATATTTATTAAAAATAAAAGTTTATCAGAGGATGATATTCCTGAAATTGGAAATTATTTTGATGATGAAGTGATTTGTGAAAATTATATTTTTAATCAGGAGTGGATTTATAAAATTGAATCAATCATTTCTAAAGATAAGTCAAATTCATTATACTTTAAAGATGAAGTCCTTTATAGAAAAAAAGTGAAGAAAACAGAATCTAAAGATAAGATTTTTACAAACTTTGAAGAGACTATTTCTCGAAAAGATATTGATGTTACTTATCTAAAACAGACAGATTCTATTTTTTCAGGTGTATTGAATAAAAAAAACCATCAATTGGTTGAAGATAGTGTTGTAGATTTAACTAATATTACTGATGTTAATAAAATTCAATATTTTGCTAATGATATGGATATTTCTTATGTAAATTTTTTAGACGATAGTATTGAATCTTTAATTTTTGAAGAGGATACAAAAAAGTTCAAAATTAGATTTAAATACTCGAAAGAGTTGATAGAATCAAATATTGTTGATTTAAATAGATTCTTATCATCAGGTACAATTAAAGGTATAATGATTTTATTAAATATTCAATTTATTCTAAATTCTGGCGGATATTTAATTATTGATGAGTTAGAAAATCACTTGAATAAATCAATTGCGGTACAATTAATAAAACTTTTTAATAGTAATATAAATAAAAATTCTGCAACATTGATATTCACTACTCACTACATTGAGATTACTGATTTTATTGATAGAAGTGATAGTATTTACGTGTTAAAAAAGAATCCTCTTATAAATATTGAAAAAATGAGTAATATTATTGGTGAAAAAGATAGATCTGATAGGAAGAAAAGCGATCTAATCTTATCAGGTAGTTATGGTTTAGGAACGGCTCCGAAAAATTCTTCCTATAAAATGATGAGGGAAAGTATGAATAAAAGTATTCAATTGTTGAGTTCAGAGAGTCATGAATTAATGGAGAGATGATTTATGGTTAATATAACCTCAGATACACTTGTTGCTATCATTGTTGAAGGAGCAACAGAAAAGGCTATTATTGAGTTATTACTTGAAAATGATTGTTTAAAATTTAGTTATAAGCAAGTTATAAACTATGATCAAATTGATGGACTAGATTCTCCTTATAGAGGATCGAATAGATTTTATGGTAATCCTGCAACATTTTCGAACCATTATTTGACTCAAGATTATGAAGAAAATAAAATAATTATTTTTATTATTGAAGATAGGTCTGGGATACCATATAAAATCGTTCAACCTTATTTGGATAAATTGCAGGATAGAGGAATCTATCATGTAATAACGAAAAGTGAGATTGAAATGATTGAAATATATTTTCGTAAATTAGAGGGACAGTTTGAAAAAGTGAAATCACAAGATAAACCAAGTGTATTTCTTGCTGCTCAATTAAAGAAAAAACCTAATTATGTAAAATCGTATGATAGAATTAAAAAGGATCTAAATCGTTGTGTAGACTTAGTTAATGCTATAAGAAAATACAAAAGTAAAAGTGATACAACAAAATGGAATAATAAAAATAATGAAATATTTTTAGCTGATTTATTAAAATAATTAATTGGGAACCAAATTATGTAAGACAATGTAATAACTAGATGATGAGAAACTCTATCAGTTATTCTGAAAATAATAGATATATTTGTAAGGAATATACATACGTTATGCACGTTTGCTTGAAAATATAAATTTTGGCACTGTAAGATAATCGGTTTTGCTTTTTTTGTTCCTGGTATTTGTCCTGATTCATTTTATCTTAGGATTGTTTGGATTAGCTTTTACACCGTTTCTGTCGAACATCTAGTTCTTTAGTCTTTGCCTCATTTTATTTATTCATCCATGGACTACCTTCTATAAAACTAGAATCTTTCAATGGCATCATCTAATTTTTCAGGCTCTTATTGGATTTGTTGCTCTCATAATCTTGTTTATGTCATTACTGTTTTTATCTTTTGGATCAGAGTCATTTATGCCTATAAATATAGACTACTATGTGAATAGGGAAAAAATGAAATCAGAATCATCAGAGGATCCTTGCTTCATGAAATTCATGAATATCACGACTTGCTCAATCCCTTTATAATGAAGTCAGAAGTACAATATAACGCAGATATGTTTTAATAACTTAGAAAGCGAGTAAATCCATGTCCCGTTCCCAATTAACGATTTTAACAAATATTTGTCTGATTGAAGACCTCGAAACGCAGCGCGTGGTGATGCAGTATCGCTCTCCTGAAACCAATCGCTGGTCTGGTTATGCCTTTCCTGGAGGTCATGTAGAAAATGGCGAAGCTTTCGCGGAGTCTGTCATTCGTGAAATCTATGAAGAAACAGGATTGACTATCCAAAATCCGCAACTGGTCGGCATTAAAAATTGGTCACTAGATACAGATGGGCGCTATATTGTCATTTGTTATAAGGCGACCGAGTTCTCTGGTACCCTTCGCTCTTCAGAAGAGGGAGAAGTTTCTTGGGTGCAAAAAGACCAGATTCCAAACTTGGATCTGGCCTATGATATGCTACCTTTGATGGAGATGATGGAAGCTTCTGACAAATCTGAATTTTTCTACCCTCGCCGTACAGAAGACGATTGGGAAAAGAAAATTTTCTAATCCTTTACCAAATAACCGAGCTGATCCAAGGCCTCCTCGATATAGTGGAGGTCTTGTTGTGTTTCCTGTCTAATAGTAATAGAAGATTTGGAAAAAATATATGTACTCTGAAATAAATTTAAAATATTTTTAGAAAAGTATTGACAAATCAAAAGAAAACGTTTACTATAGAATAAGGGAACGGTTCCACAGCGTAAGAAGGAGGAATGATGACTACAATAAAACAGGTTGCTGAAGAAGCTGGAGTATCAAAATCAACGGTTTCAAGATATATATCAAAAAAAGGTTATGTTGGAGATGATGCGAGAGAGAAAATAAAAAATGCGATTAAAAAATTAAATTACACACCAAATGTATTAGCACAATCTTTGAAAACCAAAAAAAACCAAATGGTAGGACTCTTATTGCCAGATATTTCAAATCCCTTCTTCCCAAGATTGGTTCGAGGAGCTGAATCATATTTGAAAGATAAAGGTTATAGAATTATGGTTGGTACGATTTCAGACCAAGAATCTTTGGATGAATATGTTAACTTGCTGTTGAAAACAAATGCTGCTGGAATTATTACTACACATGACTTCACAAAAGAATATCCAGATTTATCATTACCTGTTGTTATAGTTGACCGAATTAGTAAAGATACAGGTTACGGTGTTTTTTCTGATAATCAGTCAGGTGGACGTTTGGCTGCTAAAGCAATTTGGAATGCAGGTGCTAAACAAGTTCTGATTATTAAAGTTTTAGATGATAAAGCCGAGAATATCGCGGAACGGTTTGAAGCAAGTTTAAACTATTTGAGGAATAAACCTTTAGAAATTTGTATTGAAGAAAGTGAAACGTTTGACTTTGAAAAAATTCAAAAAGAAGCTAAAGAGAATCTAAAAAGAAATCCAAATATCGATAGTATTATAGCACCTTCTGATATTCATGCGATAGCTTATATTCATGAAATTTTAGCAATTGGTAAAAAAATTCCAGATGATATTCAAATCATTGGTTATGATGATATTGTACTTAGTCAATTTATTTACCCTTCTTTATCAACTATTCACCAATCATCATATAAAATGGGAGAACAGGCTGCAAAACTAATCTATAATATGGCAAATAAGTTCTCTATAGATGAAGCTAAAATTAAACTACCTGTTAGATACGTAGAAAGAAATACATTAAGGAGAAAGTAATGAGTAAAATTGTTGTTGTTGGAAGTATTTCAATGGACTTAGTTATGAGAACAAAAAGGATTCCAGAAGGAGGTGAAACGATTTTTGGGGATTCATTTAATATAGTTCCAGGTGGAAAAGGTGCAAATCAAGCTGTAGCTATTGGTAGATTATCCAGTGTAGAAGATAATATTTACATATTTGGAAACGTCGGAGAAGATATTTTTTCAGCAGATTTACTAAGTAATCTGCAAAATAATAATATTTCTACAGAACATGTGGGAACGGTATCACAATCTACAGGAGTTGCACAAATTACTTTATATGGAGGTGATAATAGAATTATTTATTATCCCGGAGCGAATAATTTAGTTAAAACAAATGATTGGAAAAATGAGTGGGAATTGATTAGTGATGCAAGTATTGTTGTATTACAGAATGAAATACCACATGAAGCCAACCTATCTATAGCTAAATTTTGTCAAGAAAATCAAGTTAAGGTGCTTTACAATCCTGCACCAGCTAGAGAAACAGACATAGAGATGATTCCTTTTTGTGATTTTATTACTCCTAATGAGCATGAATGTTCAGAGCTTTTTCCAGATAAGAAATTAGAAGAAATTATTAAAATTTATCCTAATAAAATGATTGTGACATTAGGAGTTGAAGGTTCTATTTATTATGATGGGACAGCAGTTCAGAAGATTCCTGCTATAAAAGCAGAAGTAGTTGATACTACAGGAGCAGGAGATACGTTTAATGGTGCTTTTGCTTATGCTATCTCAAAAGGAAAAGAGATGAATGTTGCATTGTCCTTTGCAACGATTGCTTCACATCTTTCTGTTCAAAGATTTGGAGCGCAAGGAGGCATGCCGAGTTTGAAAGAAATAAAGGAGCATTCAGGATATGAAGAAATATGGGATTTTAAATAGTAATATAGCAAAACTAGCTGATGATTTAGGTCATATGGATTTGGTTTGTATCGGAGATTTAGGATTGCCAGTTCCAAAAGGTGTTGATAAAATTGATTTAGCATTAAGAAAAGGTAGTCCAAGTTTTTTAGAAGTTTTAAAAGAATATTCAGATCATGTACTTATTGAAAAAATTTTCTTAGCAGAAGAAATTAAAGAAAAAAACAAAGAACAGTGGCAAGCAGTTTTAGATCTTTTAGAATCGAATATAATTATTGAATATATTAGTCACGAAGAATTGAAAGCTATGAATACTAAAGTTAAGGCAGTTATTCGCACTGGGGAAGATACACCATATTCGAATATAATCTTGCAATCAGGAGTTATTATTTAGAAGGGGGTTGCCTATGAAAATTGAAATGAAGAACATTTCAAAATCTTTTGGGAATAATCGTGTTTTAGAAAGTATTGATTTGGTTCTTAATTCAGGAGAAGTTCATGCTTTAATGGGAGAGAATGGTGCAGGCAAATCAACCTTAATGAATATTTTAACTGGACTTTTTCCAGCTACTTCAGGAACTATTTTTATTGATGGAAAAGAAAAAACATTTTCTAATCCTCAAGAGGCAGAACGGTTTGGACTGAGTTTTATTCATCAAGAAATGAATACTTGGCCTGATATGACTGTACTTGATAATCTTTTTTTAGGAAGAGAAATAAAAAATTCGATTGGGTTTCTAGATAAGGCCAGTATGGAAAGGAAAGCTAAAGAAGCATTTAAACGTCTTAATATTTCTATTCCTCTCGATGCAATCATTGGTCAATTATCAGTCGGACAACAACAAATGATAGAAATAGCAAAATGTTTATTATCAGAAGTTTCCTTGTTGATTATGGATGAACCCACAGCAGCTTTAACTGATCGTGAAACTGAAACACTTTTTAAAGTGATAGAAGGATTAAAATCTGATGGTGTAGGTATTGTATATATTTCACATCGGATGGAAGAAATCTTTAAGATTACAGATCTTATAACTGTTATGAGGGATGGGTTTGTAATTGATACCAAGAAAACGAAGTTAACTAATGCGGATGAATTAGTTCAGAAGATGGTAGGTCGTGAATTAGAAGATTATTATCCAGAAAAAAAGGCTGAGATTGGGAATATTGTTTTTCAAGCTAAGAATCTTTCTGGTGATGCTTTTACGGATATTTCTTTCTATGTACGTCAAGGGGAAATTCTTGGTTTTTCTGGTTTGATGGGTGCTGGTCGTACTGAAATAATGCGAGCAATTTTTGGAATTGATTCTTTAAAATCTGGTCAAATTATAATAAACGAAGAACAACTGATAATTAAAAATCCTTTTGAAGCAATTAAACATGGAATTGGTTTTTTAACAGAAGATCGTAAAGACGAGGGATTGATTTTAGATTTTTCTATTAAAGATAATATGACTTTACCTAGTACTCGTGATTTTGTTAAAAATGGTATTTTTGATAATAAAACAAGTGATATATTTGTACAACGTTTAATTGATAGGCTACGAATTAAATCAGGTTATCCAGATAAGGAAGTTGGAACACTTTCTGGTGGTAATCAACAGAAAGTAGTTTTAGCAAAATGGATAGGTATTGCACCAAAAGTACTGATTTTAGATGAGCCAACTCGTGGGGTAGATGTTGGAGCTAAGCGTGAAATTTACCAATTAATGAATGAATTGGCTGAACGAGGTGTACCGATTATTATGGTATCTTCAGATTTACCAGAAGTGATCGGAGTCAGTGATCGCATTATGGTCATGCATGAAGGAAGAATTAGTGGAGAATTAACACGTCAAGAAGCTACACAAGAAAAAGTTATGCAACTAGCTACAGGGGGACAATAGTGTGAAAAATACTATGAAGTATATGTCAGAATTGACAACAGTAATAGCATTGATAATTTTAATGGCTGTCATCACTATTATCAATTCAAATTTTTTAACAGCAAATAATCTGTTAAATTTACTATTGCAAGTAACATCAAATGCACTGATCGCTTTTGGAATGACCTTTGTTATTCTAACAGGTGGAATTGATTTATCAGTTGGATCAATTTTAGCCTTATCCAGTGCGCTCACAGCTGGCCTATTAGGATCTGGAATGCCTGTTACATTAGCAATTCTCATCTCTTTAATTTTGGGTTGCATTCTGGGGATGATGAATGGTTTATTGATTTCCTACGGGAAATTAGCTCCATTTATCGTTACTTTAGCAACTATGACTATTTTTAGAGGCGCAACACTTGTTTATACAAATGGGAATCCTATTACAAAAGGATTAAGTGATACATTCTTATTTCAATTTTTGGGGCAAGGTTACATAGTCGGAATTCCATTTCCTGTAATTATTATGTTTATTGTATTTATTGTTTTATATGTTTTACTTCATAAAACAGCATTTGGTAAATCTGTGTATGCTATAGGGGGGAATGAAAAAGCAGCATATATATCAGGTGTGAAACTAAATAAAGTGAAAATTATCATTTATTCAATTTCAGGTATGATGGCTTCAATTTCTGGATTGATTATAACATCACGCTTAAGTTCTGCTCAACCAACAGCAGGTGCTAGTTATGAAATGGATGCTATTGCAGCTGTTGTTCTTGGGGGAACCTCATTATCAGGAGGTAAAGGTCGTATACTGGGGACTCTAATAGGTGCTTTAATTATTGGAGTTTTGAATAATGGACTTAATATTATTGGTGTTTCAGCATTTTGGCAGCAAGTAGTAAAAGGAGTTGTAATCTTAATTGCTGTTCTGATTGATCGTTTTAAAGTTGTAAAACAGTAGAATCATTTTCAATTTTTTTGGAAATAGTAACAATTTATTAGATGACGAACAATAGTCGGGATGGAAACTATCCCTATAGATATATATTACGAGGAGTAATAACATGAAAATTATTAAAAAAATTAGCATTTTTGCTTTGTTTGTAACATTTATTTTTGCTTTAGTAGCTTGTGGAAAAACTGGTTTAGGAAATTCATCAAATGATAATAAATCTACGACTCAAAAGTCGGCAAAAGAATTAAAATTAGGAGTTTCTATTTCGACTACTAACAATCCCTATTTTGTGGCTATGAAAGATGGTCTTGAAAAAGCTGCAGGAGAAAAAGAAGTAACTTTGAAGATAGCAGATGCACAAGATGATGCTGCTAGACAAGCAGATGATATTCAGAATTTTATTAGTCAAAATGTAGATGCTTTACTAATTAATCCAGTTGATTCTGATGCAATTGTTACATCTATTAAAGCTGCTAATAATGCAAATATTCCAGTAATCTTAATTGACCGCGGTAGTAATGGTGGTGAAGTCTTGACAACTGTTGCTTCTGATAACGTAGAAGCAGGTAAAATGGCTGCCGAATTTATTACCAAGCAATTGGGAGAAAAAGCAAAAACTTTTGAATTATCAGGAGTCCCTGGTGCTTCTGCAACAGTAGATAGAGGTAAAGGATTTGAACAAATTTCAAAGACAAATTTAGATGTTCTTTCTAGTCAATCTGCTAATTTTGATCGCGCAAAAGCTTTGAATACAGCGCAAAATATGATTCAAGGAAACAAAGAAGTACAAGCAATCTTTGCACAGAATGATGAGATGGCGTTAGGAGCTGCACAAGCAGTAAAAGCAGCTGGTCTTAGCAATGTATTAATTGTTGGTATTGATGGTCAACCAGATGCACATGATGCTATTGCAAAAGGTGATATTACTGCCACTATTGCTCAGCAACCAGCTAAAATGGGTGAAATTGCTATTCAATCAGCAATAGATCATTATCAAGGGAAAAAACTGGAAAAAGAAACAGTTTCTCCAATTTATCTTGTGACTAAGGATAATGTTGATCAACATAACTGGTGATATATTTTTAGTAAGCAAGTAGTTGTTAATTTTCATTCAATGTGGTTTTTAAATATCATTGTTACTATTTGAGCTATTGGATTCAAAAAGACCAGATTCCAAACTTGGATCTGGCCTATGATATGTTACCCTTGATGGAGATGATGGAAGCGCCTGACAAATCTGAATTTTTCTACCCTCGCCGTACAGAAGACGATTGGGAAAAGAAAATTTTCTAATCCTTTACCAAATAACCGAGCTGATCCAAGGCCTCCTCGATATAGTGGAGGTCTTGTTGTGTTTCCTGTCTAATAGTAATAGAAGATTAGGAAAAAATATCTATACTCGCTAAAATTAAATGCTAATTGAATTAGATAAAATATATGCTTATGCTGTTAATTTTTCTGATAAAGATGTAAAATAGAAAGTGTACTATGTTTTTAAAACAGTGTGGTACCCAAAATTAAAAAATGTATCCTTTCTTTAAATTGCTAAAATATTTAAGGGGGGGGTATTTTTTAGTACCTCAAAAATAAAAATAAGAAAGAGGCGATTAGATGAGAAAATCAAATCGAGAAGTGAACGGAGAAAAGGTATTCCGTTATTCTATTCGTAAGTACCATTTTGGTGTAGCAAGTGTTGCCGTTGCAGCATTAATGTTTTTTGCTAATGGTGCGGTTAAGGCAGACACTTTACCTGTATCACCTGTTACGGCTAATACTGAAAAGATAAATGCTGGTGTTACGAATTTGACAGAGGGAGTTCCTCTAGAGAAATCTCTAGAAGCTGAGGGGAATAAGGAAATCGTAGCTCCAGAGTCTGTAGAGAAAACATCTAACAAGGAAGATGGAGCTGGTTCTAATGCTCAAGGTGAAAAAGAGATTAAAGTGTCTGATAAAGCAGTGATTCCTGCTAATCAGACGGAGGAAATCAATAAAGCCGAAACAAGTGGCAAAGAAGAGGAAGTGGTTGTTAATAAAGATAAATTGGAATCTCTTCTAAAAGAAATTGATCAATTAAACTTAAAGGACTATACAGAAGATACTGTTAAAGTATTGCAAGAAAAAGTTGCGAAAGCAAAAGAAGTACTTGTTAATGCAAAAACTCAAAAAGAAATTGATCTTGCTTATAATGCCTTGGTTGGATATAAAAACGCTGGTTTAAAACGTGTACCTAAACCAAAAGGAGAACTCACTCCTAAACCAGATACAACCAATGGTAAAGCAACAGTAGGAATAAAAGCGGAAAATACTGAACCAAATGGCACAAATATCGCAGGGCATAATCATAGCTTGAATGGAACTACTCGAGCTGAAGGTAGTGGGTTTAGGGCAGCTCCAGCGGGTGATGTTACCTTTTATCATTTAGATGGAAGTATGGAAACAGAGGCTGGACGAGCACCGGATGCACGTTATATATTAAAATTCAGGAGAGGTAGAAGTTATAGACCGCAATATACAAGTGCTACTACTACTGGTGCTTATCTAGATTATACTGGGCAAAGAATTGAAGGAGAATTTGTACTTCGCACATTTGCAACTAGAGGAAGTGATGCGGAGGTAGGTTCTTATGATTTTCGTTTACGCTTTACGGATTCTAGCACTGGGGAAATTTATGTTGATCAGGCCCTTAAAGTAAATGTTAAACCTAATAAACCAACAGTAACGGTAGAAAATTTGGAAACTGCTGCAGGTAAACGAGCTGTAGTTAAATCAACAGCGAGAAATTCTAATGATTCTATTGTTGAATTTTATTTAAACAACACTAAAAAAGCAACAATTACTGCTGTAAATGGAACTGCTAGTTGGACACCGGATGAAGCATTACAAGCTGGAGATAAAATAACCACTAGAAACATAGCTAGAGACAGAGAATTTATACCAGCTACTTATGGTGGAAACATTAATGTAGAAAGATCTACATCAGATATGAGTGATGTAGTAACAATACCAACCCCAACAACTCCAACGGCAGACAAAACAGCGTTAAATACAGCATTGTCAGAAGAAACTACAACAAAAGCAAGTGAAGCATACTATAATGCAACATCAGATAAGAAAACAGCATATGATAATGCATTAAAAACAGGTAAAGAAGTCAAAGACAAAGCTAACGCAACGCAAGAAGAAGTAACAAACGCAGTCAATGCGATAAATACAGCTAAACAACAACTAGATGGACAAGCTACAGACAAAACAGCGTTAAATACAGCATTGTCAGAAGAAACTACAACAAAAGCAAGTGAAGCATACTATAATGCAACATCAGATAAGAAAACAGCATATGATAATG